>JAFZIW010000170.1 GCA_017554125.1 Clostridia bacterium
ATGACCTACATTGAAATTTTGCGTGAGCGTTATTATGCCCGTGCGCTTACAAACGCCGCGCGAAATATCTTAAAAGATATCGAGGAAAACGCCGTCGAGCCGGATAAGATGATAGAACGCGCTGAACAGCGTATTTACGATATCCGTACCGGTAACGATAAATCGGGACTTACCTCGATTAAAGACGTTATCGAGCAGGAAACGTATGACCGTCTTTCTAAAATAGCCGACCCCGAAACTCATGACGATTACGTGGGCGTTCCTTGCGGACTGAGCGAGCTCGATAATATGATAACCGGACTGAACAAGTCCGACCTTATAATTCTCGGAGCGAGACCCGGTATGGGTAAAACCTCGCTTGCGCTTACTATTGCGCGCAACGTCGCGGTAGATACGGGGAAGACGGTATGCTTTTTCTCGCTCGAAATGTCACGCGACCAGTTGGCTCAGCGTTTGCTTTCGAGTGAATCGGGTATTGAAAGCCGCAAGTTCCGCACCGGTGAGTTGACCGCGGATGAATGGACAATGCTGACGCGCGCCGGTGAACATCTTGCGAAAACAAACCTGTATTTCGATGAAACCTCGGATATAACCGTTCCGCAGATAAAAGCGAAGCTTCGCCGTATGCGGCACGTTGACCTTGCGATAATCGATTATCTCGGTCTTATGCATTCGGCGCGCAGAATTGATAACCGCGTTCAGGAGATTTCCGAGATAACGCGAAATCTTAAAATAATGGCGAAAGAGCTTGCTATTCCGATAATTGTATGTTCTCAGCTTTCGCGCGGTACCGAAACAAAGGGTAAATCGCATAGACCTATGCTTGCCGATTTGCGTGATTCGGGTTCAATAGAGCAGGATGCGGATATAGTTTTATTCCTTTACAGACCGGATTATTACCGCAACGAAACCGATGCCGCCGATGATGAGGAAATACCTGAGAACGGCTCCTCAAACAGTGAGTGCATAGTTGCTAAAAACCGTCACGGCGAAACGGGCAAGGTTGAATTATACTGGGATGAAAAACATACCCGCTTTACCTCTATTGATAGGATGAGATGATGTTATCAAACGTAAGAGAAGCAGTCGGGGCGTATTTGAAAGATGTTAAAACACTTGCGGTGGCGGTCTCCGGCGGCGCCGATTCGGTCGCTTTGCTCAGTGTAATGCTCAAACTGAAATCAGAGTACGGTTTTGACCTTTTCGCCGCGCATTATAATCATAATCTGCGCGGTGAAGAGTCGTTGCGCGATATGGATTTCGTGCGAAATCTCTGCCAAACTCTTGGCGAAAGGCTCGTTTACGGTGAGGGTGACGTTGCCGAGTACGCAAAGTCGAATAGATTAAGCACGGAACTCGCCGCAAGGCAAATGCGATATGATTTTTTTGATACGCTTGACGCCGACGCGGTAGCTACCGCGCATACCGCAAGCGATAATCTTGAAACCGTTATTTTTAACCTTACTCGCGGGAGCGGAATAGGCGGTCTTTGCGGTATACCCGTAAAACGCGGGAAATACCTCCGTCCGCTTATTTTCTGCACAAGGGAAGAAATAGAGGCGTACTGCCGCGATAACGGGCTGAGCTTTGTTACCGACAGTTCTAACTTGTGTGACGATTATTCGCGGAATCTCATACGTCATAAAATCGTGCCGGTGTTAAAGCGGCTTAATCCGTCTGTGGAGAATAACGTGACGAATACCGCGTTAGAACTTACCTTTGACCGTGACGCGCTCGACGCTATCGCAAAGAAAGAATATGAAAAAATGCTTTGTGCAAGCGGACTTAACGTTAAAAATATCACCGGACTTGACGGCGCCGTTGCCGGTCGGGTATTGCGGCTTTTTTGCGAGGACGTTTCGGGTTACGCGCCAGATTATAAACACACGCAGGATTTATTCAATGTTGCGGTAAACGGCGGTGGGTGCAGTCTTAAAGGCGGAGCGACCGCGAAACGGCAAAAAGGTATTTTGAAGATATCCTTTGAGGGAGACGCGCCGCGTTACAGGGTGAATCTGACAAAAACCGAAAACAACTTAATAAAAAAGAATCAAAAAATTAATAATTTGTTATTAAAAAATCTATTTGACTGTGATAAAATAGTAGGCGAACCGATAGTGCGAACGCGCGAAAGCGGCGATAGGATACGGCTTTCGGGCAGGGGATGCACCAAAACGTTAAAACAACTTTATAACGAAAGCGCAATTCCGGTTTACAAACGTAAAACGCTTCCGGTAATTGCGGATGAAAAGGGCGTAATCTGGGTTTGCGGTTTCGGCGTTGCCGAACGGGTCGCGCCCGATGAAAACAGCAGTTTTATTTACAAAATAAGTTATGAAATTATTTCAGGGGGAAATAATACAAAATGAGAAAAGAAGATGTGCAGAAGGTTTTAATACCCGAGGATGAACTTAAACGAATCTGTAAGAAGCTCGGTGAGCAAATATCCCGTGATTACGAGGGCAAGAATCTGCTTTTAGTCAGCGTATTGAAGGGTGCCGTCGTATTTCTTTCGGACCTGCTTCGTGAAATAACCTGCGATTGCCGGATAGATTTTATGGCGGTATCGTCGTACAGCGGAACTAAAAGCACGGGCTTTGTCAAGTTCAAAAAGGACCTTGACATCAGTCCCGAGGGTTGCGATATACTTATTGTTGAGGATATCCTTGATTCCGGTGTTACGCTTGCTTATCTGAAAAACATTCTGGCTGACAGAAACGCGGCTAGTATTAGAATTTGCGCTCTTCTCGATAAACCCGAAAACCGTAAGGCGGATATTAAGGCTGATTACGTCGGCGCGGTTATTCCCGATGAATTTGTTGTGGGATACGGTCTCGACTATGATGAAAAATACAGAAATTTACCGTACGTCGGCGTACTGTCGCCGAGTGTGTACGAAAAATAAGAAGGGAGATTTATTCACTTGAACGGGAATAAGAAAAAACTGCTGATTTATATCGGCATACCGCTTATAATGATAATTTCGTATCTTGTGGTCACGAACATTTCAAAAAAGAATACGCAGACAAAGTATTCAGAAGTGGTACAGCTTGTAAGGGATAACGAGGTTTCGGAATTCAAAATAAATCTTTACAGCGGCGAACTGAATTACAAACTGCGTTCCGACGGTAAAACCTACCGCTACACCGTTGCAAACCCGACTATGTTTTACAATGACGTAAACGAAATCGTGCTTGAAATCAACGATAAAGCGAAGGAAAAGGGCAGTAACGTTAAGCCGATAGAATACGACGTAATTCAGGGCGGTCAGGGCTCCTGGATACTCAGTATGCTGCCCACAATAATACTGATAGGCGCGCTTGTTGTGTTCTGGATATTTATGATGCGCCGAATGAACGCGACAATGGGTACGGATAAGACGCTCGGTTTCGGTAAATCAAAGGCGAAACGCGCGGACAACCGCAAAAAGACCACCTTTGCCGACGTTGCCGGTGCGGATGAAGAAAAAGAGGAAATGGCGGAAATCGTCGAATTCCTTAAAGACCCCAAAAAATTCAACGAGCTCGGCGCGCGTATACCGAAAGGCGTTTTGCTTGTGGGTCCTCCCGGAACCGGTAAAACGTTGCTTGCCCGCGCGGTTGCCGGTGAGGCTGACGTCGCGTTCTTCTCGATTTCCGGTTCGGATTTTGTTGAAATGTATGTCGGCGTTGGCGCGTCACGAGTGAGAGATTTGTTCCATGAAGCAAAGAAAAACGCCCCCGCGGTCGTATTTATCGATGAAATAGACGCGGTGGGACGTCAGCGCGGCGCCGGTCTCGGCGGCGGGCATGATGAACGCGAACAAACCCTTAATCAGTTGTTGGTTGAAATGGACGGATTCGGTGAAAACGAGGGCGTAATAGTTATGGCGGCTACAAACCGTCCCGATATACTCGATAAAGCGCTTTTGCGTCCCGGCAGATTTGACAGGCAGATTACGGTTAATTATCCGGACGTCAAGGGCAGGGAAGAGATACTCAAAGTCCATGCCCGCGGTAAGCCGCTCGGTCCCGACGTTGACCTTAAAACCATTGCGAAATCTACCGCCGGATTTACCGGTGCGGACCTTGAAAATCTCCTTAACGAATCCGCGCTTCTTGCTGTCAGACACGGCAAAAAAGCAATAACTCAGGAAGAAATCGAAGAGGCAACTATAAAGGTCGTTATGGGTACCGAAAAGAAATCACACGTTGTAAGTGACAAGGATAAAATGATAACCGCTTATCATGAGGCGGGTCACGCGGTAGTTTCCTATTTCCTGCCGACGCAGGACCCCGTTCATCAGATATCCATAATCCAGCGCGGTATGGCGGCGGGTTATACGATGTATTTGCCGGATGAGGATAAGGGTCACATGACGCGCAAGCAGATGCTTGAACAGATTTGTTCACTGCTTGGCGGCCGTGCGGCGGAACAGCTTACGCAGGATGATATTTGCACCGGCGCTTCAAACGATATTGAACGTGCAACCGATCTTGCGCGTAAGATGATAACCCGTTTCGGTATGAGCGAGCGCCTCGGTCTTGTAACCTATGGCAATGATAATAACGAGGTTTTCCTCGGCAGAGATTTTTCGTCTACGCCTAATTATTCCGAAAAGACCGCCGCAACTATCGATGATGAAATCGAATCGGTTGTTATGACGCAGTATAAAAAGGCGATAGAGATTATCAAATCCGCAATGCCTAAACTTCACGAGGTCGCAAAACAACTCTTTGAGAACGAAAAAATGTCCGGCGAAGAGTTCGTGAAGATAATGACGGCTGAATAAACAAAAAAACGGCTGTCGGTTTATTACCGACAGCCATATTCTTTACTTTTTCTTAGGAGCGGGCAAATCATTAAACATTGCCTCGAAAAGCTCACACAGAAATTCTTTGTTTTCAATATCCTCAACCAAAATCATTTTTTTACCGCCCTCGTAGGGGAGCTCAAGCGGCGCGTTCGGGCAAAGGCGTTTTGAGGACGGCGTTTCCTTAACAAGAAATCTGTCGTCGTAAATGCCGCCGATTACCTTCCCGCGCAAATAAATAATGTATTCACCCATCATCGCGCGGTATGATATGCCGACGGTTTCGGATAACTGTTCGAGTACAAATTCGAGGTATTCTTTACTTGAAGCCATAATATCGTCCTTTGAAATATAAAAGTTTATTAAGAATGAAATCGCGGCTATGCCGCGGTGAAATCTTCCGCTTTCAGCGTCAGGTGAAATCGAGCGTTTCACGCTCGGTGAAATTAAATCCGTCCCTTCACCCGCACGAAGGGCGGATTTAGTTGAAAGAAACCGCTTTTGTCTACCGGACAAAAGCGGTTTCTTTCATGGCGGAGTAGGAGAGATTTGAACTCTCGCGCCGGTTGCCCGACCTACTCCCTTAGCAGGGGAGCCTCGTCACCACTTGAGTACTACTCCATAATGATAATCATTTTCATTTATATATCAAATTGTTAGGTATCTATTTGGCGGAGAGGATGGGATTCGAACCCATGTGGCATCGCTGCCAAACGGTTTTCAAGACCGCCTCGTTATGACCGCTTCGATACCTCTCCGTGTGACCAGATTATTTTAACACAAACGCCTTTAATTGTCAACACCGCATTTTGATAAAAAACGCGGTGCAACCCGTGCACCGCGAGAGTGATTACATTTTTGAAATTTTAACTATACGCTCATAAGCGGTATTTACGTATTGCTCGTCGGTCATATGCGCGTATCTGTCGTCCTTTTCGAGTTCAACCGTCAAGGTCCCGGTATATCCGACGCCGTTTAACCGTTTCATCATATCAGCGTAATCTATATTTCCGTCAAACATCATTAAATGGTCGTCCGGGTCGTCTCTGCCGTCTTTACCGACGTTATCGTG
The DNA here is from genome assembly GCA_017554125.1 of Clostridia bacterium. Lineage (GTDB taxonomy): Bacteria > Bacillota > Clostridia > Oscillospirales > Acutalibacteraceae > UBA737. The sequence continues at coordinate 5,865 of JAFZIW010000170.1, forward strand.
TATATGCGTACAAAGTATGCGGTCGCCGAAAAGCTCGGTAAAATGGACGGTTTCGGTATAGCAATGCTCATGACCGCAGTCATAGCAATAGCCTACGTTATCAATAAAACGGTAACGTTGCATCATCGCCGAAAGCGTACCGAAATTTCTTATGTTTTCAAACGCGATTTTAACGTTTTTCTTGCCCGCGTACTCAACTAACGCGTCAAAGCGGTTTAAGCCGATATCGCAAATCGGCGGGGGATTCCAGCCGGAATCAACGTGCATAATAATAATCGGTATGGCGTATTCAGCGGCGCTGTCCACGCTTTGGTAAATTGTATCCTTTATGGATAAATAATCGTCACCCGCGCACCAGAAATTGTTTATGCCGCGAAACGGCGCGTGTAAAAATTCAACGTCAATGCCGAGCAAATCAGCTTTTTTCTTTATCTCGCCGACCGTTTTAGTGTTATACTGATTGCTGAAAACCGCGTCAAATCCGGCGGACTTGATAATTTCAAGTACCTTTCCGTAATCAAGACCGGAATTGCGCAGACATTCAAGCTCAATGCCGAATTTTCTTTCCATAAATACCTCTCTAAATCAAGTCGAGCTCGTGATTAAAGAATATATAAACGCCCGCTGTCCAACCTATC
>JAFZIW010000171.1 GCA_017554125.1 Clostridia bacterium
GGTCATGGGTTACGCGGTTGCGCTTTCCATTGCGTACCTGCTTTCGTCGCGTTTCATTTTTTTCAGCAAACCGAACATTCACAAATACATTCGATTCGTAATTTCATATATTCCGAATTTTATAATCTTCTATCTTGTTACCTTTATTACGATAAGCAAATGGGAGCTTCCGCAGTTCTGGGGGACGGCTCTTGCGGCGGTGGTCGGCGGACCTATTACCTACGTTATTATTAAAATTTACGCCTTCGGCAAAAAAGAATAATCTAAAACGGACACAAATAAAAGCCTACGCCTCGGGTAGGGGCTAAACTATTCAATAAAGACCATATCGGACACAAAAAAGACTAACGCAATAAATATATCTCACGTCCCGCGTAGGGGCTAAACTATTCAAAAAAGACTATATCGGACACAAATAAAAACTTACGTCCCGTGCAGGGGCTGAACTATTCAATAAAGACTATACCGGTCATAAAAATGACTAAAAAATAATATGTCTTACGTCCCGGGTAGTGGCTGAACTATTCAATAAAGACTATGTCGGTCATAAAAAAGACTAACGCAATAATATATCTTACGTCCCGGGTAGTGACTGAACTATTCAATAAGGCCTATACCGGTCATAAAAAAAGAGGTGTGGTATGAAAAAGGCGCTTATAGCGATGAGCGGCGGCGTTGATTCCTCGGTAGCGGCGTATCTTACGCTCGAAGCCGGGTACGAATGTATCGGCGTTACGATGAAGCTTTTCGGCGGCGACAACGCGGAAAGCAAATGCTGTTCTGCCGACGACGCGCAGGACGCCAAAAGCGTTGCGGCGCGACTTCACATACCGCATTATACCTTTAATTTCAAGTCCGATTTTGAAAAATCGGTTATTGAACCGTTTGTCACGGCGTATGAGCGGGGCGCCACGCCGAACCCGTGTATAGACTGTAACCGTCACCTGAAATTCGCCGCGCTGCGTACAAGAGCTTACGAGCTCGGGTGCGATTATATAGTCACCGGGCATTACGCGCGTATTGAAAAGGACGGCGAAAAGTATAAGCTTCTTCGCGCGCTCGACCGCGACAAGGACCAAAGCTACGTCCTTTATTCGCTCACACAGCAGGAGCTTTCGCATACGCTGTTTCCCCTCGGCGGACAAACGAAAGCCCGTACCCGCGAAATAGCCGAGCGGGAAAACTTCATAAGCGCGCATAAGCCGGAAAGCCAGGATATCTGCTTTGTTCCCGACGGCGATTACGCCGCGTTTATAAAGAAACGCACGGGCAAGGAATACCCCGAGGGCGATTTTGTTGACCTTTCGGGCAACGTACTCGGACGGCATAAAGGAATAATCAACTATACGGTGGGTCAGCGCAAGGGGCTCGGTATCGCGCTCGGCGCGCCCGCCTACGTTAAGGAAATAGATACCAAAAGCAACCGCGTGGTGCTTTGCAAAAACGAGGAGCTTTTCACTTATGAGCTTTTCGCCGAAGACTTTAACTGGATATCGGGCGAAGCGCCGAAGGAAGAGACGGAATGTACCGCCTGCGTAAGATATAGGGGCGCCTTGAAACCGGCGACCGCCGAAACGCTGGCGGACGGCAGAGTGCGCGTCCGCTTTTCAGAGCCCCAACGCGCCGTAACGCCCGGTCAGGCGGTGGTCCTTTACCGGGGCGACGAGATCCTCGGCGGCGGAACGATAATTTAAGTAAAGAAAAACAAAATCGGTTTTTCAAAGACAAAAACAGCGACCGAAAAAGGTCGCTGCAGTCTGTCAAAAAACCTAAATTATACAACTCGCGTAGCGTGAGCTACGCATTTTGTTTTTCCGGTGACATGTGCGGCGGAAAAACTCCTTGTAGGCGAAAACCGCCTTAAAAGGGCGGTTTTCAAGGGGCGTGGGTGGTACTGGCGGGAGTGGAGTGCAGTCCGAAAATCATATAAATTTTCGGCGAACGGAACTTCCGTCCAGGAGTGTGTCGACTTTTTCGACACACTCAAAAACAGCGACCGAAAAAGGTCGCTGTTCTTAATTATAAAATATACCGGTTGACGCTTTACGGCGGTAAGCTTTTATTCTTTCCTGTTGTCGGCGGTAAACATTTCGAGCTCGCCCGCCCGCATGGCGCGGATAAAGTCCGCCTCATCGGCTATCGGTCGCTTGGCGCACATACCGGCGAGGGTCGGGCGCTCCTTGCCCGTATGGTTATCCGAGCCGGCAAAGCACGGAAGCGCGTAATTCTCGGCGTAAATCTGAGCCATTTGGTTTTCAAAATCGGTGCGGCAGGCGTTTATCACCTCAACCGCGTCGACGTGCCGCGGGAAAAGGCGGAGATGGTCAATATAGCCCGCCTCTCTGAACGGGTGCGCCTGTACGATATAGGCGCCGTTCTCGCGCAGGAACAAAAGCTTTTCGGACATCTTCATACGGTCGAATTCACGATGGCTCATAAACCATTCCTTACTGAGTCCGTAAACGAGGAAATCCGTTCCGCCGAGACTGGTTTCTATGCCTAAAAAAACTTTAAGCCCGATTTCTTTTCCTTTTGCTTTCGCCTTTTCATAATCGGAAAAATAAAATTCAAGAGCCTTTGTTTGCTCTTCGACAGATTCGTTATTTGAAAACCCATCCGGAAAATGATTAGTCAAAAAAACACCGTCATATCCCGCTTTTGCGTAAAAATCCAGCGCCTCCTCCGCGCTGACTTTTGCGCAACCGCTGACCGGAAACGTATGCATATGCGTTTCATATTTATACATAAGCGTTAAACCTCGAGAGAATTTGATTTTGTAAACATAATAATCCATATAAACGGTACTGTCAAGCGCAAAGAAAAATTTTTTCTTGAATATACGGCGATATTGGAGTATAATCATCCTTGTAAACAATTTAGGAGGCGTTTATATGAAAAAATTATTATCCGTAATTTTAACAATAGCTATCGCGGCGCTTTTCATTTGCCCGATAAGCGTTTCAGCGGCAAACGACCCGACTGTTGAGGTTTCGTCAGCCACGGTTTCGGCGGGCGATGAGTTCGAGGCTACCGTTTCTTTGAAGGACAACCCCGGCATTACCTCGATGAAATTGAAGGTCGAGTTTGATAACGACGCGTTCACGCTTAACAAGGTCGCTTACGGCGAAAAATTCGCCGGCAACGCGCAAGAGCCCGAGAAGTTAGAATCACCGGTAACTCTTAATTGGTTGAAGCCGAGCAAAAAGGGCGACGCCAACGTGGAAGACAGCGACGTGTTTGCCACGCTTTCCTTTACCGCTTCGAAAGAGGCGGCGGGTAAGAAAAACATCACCGTGACCTATGACCCGGAAGACGTGTACAACACCGATGAGACAAACGTTACTTTCAAGGTTACCGGCGGTGAAATCTCCGTAGCGGGCGCCGACGGCGATATTCCTTCCGAGGCGGTTACCGCGACGGGAGACGAAAAAGAATTCGGCGATTATACCGGCAAGGAAGTTGATCCGTTTACCGGCGAGTCCTTAGAAGACGACGATCCGGACGTTGCGAAAGCCGAAGAAGAAAACAATACCAAGGACAGCGAGAAATCAAAAGCTCCGGTTATCTGGATATTTGCCGTTATAGCGGCGGTTTTAATTGCCGCGGCGGTGGTTCTTGTTATCGTTAAAAAGCGCTTTTCCAAAAAGCCGATCGAATAATACGGCGACAAGGAATTAAGTTCAGGTTACAGACCGGGTTTGCCTATTCAAGGCAAACCCGGTAATTTTTTTCGTCAAAAGCGCAAAATTTTAACAAAAAATCGCAAAATTTTGATATACATTTTTTTGTTTATGGTGTACAATTAAAAGCAAAGAACCGTACGCTTGCTTTTGCAATTTGTTCAAAGCGCGAAAGGTGATCGGCGGTTTTACAAAAAAGGAAAGGAAAATGCTTATGTTTTCAAAAAAATCATTTTCGGGTCTTAAAAAGACCGCGGCGGTATTTTTGACCGTTTGTATGCTGGTAAGTCTCTTTACCTGTATGACGGTTATAACCGCTGTTGCCGAGCCTGACGAACCCGGCGAGGCGGTAACTCCGGTATCGACCGAGACCGCGGTATTTATCGGCAAGACCGGCGCCGAAAAACAGGCGGCGATATTTATTCCCGTGGATATCAAGCATCCAACGGAGGATGAGAGCCTTTTTGAGGGGGATGAATACTTTAGAGTTTCCTTCAAGTGCAAAATGCTCTCAGGGAGCAAACCGATTGTAGGTGTTTACGGAATAGACCCCACCGGCAATAGCAACAAGACCTACAGTCGCCCAGATTGGTGCGACCAGAACAGCGTTGTTGTAGAAGACGGCGTTTGCACCGCCACTATAAAGGTTAATTTTCCCTATGTTTATCAGACCAATTCCGAAACAGGCGACCTTGTTCTCGACGAAAGCGGTGATCCTATTGCCACTTTCAAAGGCCGCAAAGATCCCAACGGCGAAGGTTATCGCTCTTTCTACCTTGTAATAGGCAACTCCTATTATAACGGAAGCGAGACCTCCTACGGCGATTTTGAGGATTCGTTTATATTGAGCGACGTTAAGCTTTTTTATCTTGACGAAGGCGAACCCGAGGTTGACGACGAAACAGGCGAGCTTATTAACCGCCTGCCGGCGTTTGACTCGAGCATA
>JAFZIW010000172.1 GCA_017554125.1 Clostridia bacterium
TCGTTTTTGAGCCGACCTTTCAAGAAAAAGAAGGCAAAAACCGACGGTGACAATTAAATATTCTTACCGAACCGAGCGACTCTCCGAAACGGAGAGTCGTTCTCCTTTTCATAGTTTGTGCTTTTACCGTCGTTATTATATAATATTCTCAAAAGGAAGTGAATCGGCTTGAATATAATGTTTTGCGGCGATAAGAACGCGCGGCGCGGCATTCTGTTTTGTATTGCGGCGATATGTCGCCATGAGAAAACGCCATTAGACTTTTTTGTGCTTACCGCAAGCGTTCCGGGGAAAACAGAGGGTATACCCGATGACTTTTCCGTGGAAATGAACAAAGCCGCGAAAAAGGGGAATCCCGAAAACCGAGCGACCCTTCTTGATATCAGCGAGCTTTTCGCTTCACGCCTGCCGAGCGCGAATATGTCAACGCGATTTACTCCCGCCTGTATGCTTCGCCTTTTCGCGGATTTGATACCCGAAATACCCGATAAAATTCTTTATCTTGATACTGACGTTCTTTGCCGCAAGAGTTTTAAGGATTTCTACGATACCGACGTCTCAGACGTTGAAATAGCCGGTGTGCCGGACAGATACGGCAAGTGGTTTTACGGTAATGTTTTTATACATAATTATCTTAATTCCGGCGTACTGCTTATGAATCTTAAAAGAATCAGGGAAAGCGGGCTTTTTGAAAAATGCCGTGTTATGTGCCGGGATAAAAAAATGCTTTTGCCCGACCAGGCGGCGCTCAATAAACTTGCCGAGAAACGTAAAGTACCGAGGCGATATAACGAGCAGGCGGGCATTAGGGAAGACACCGTTTTTAAGCATTTTACAACCTTTTTCAGAGTTATTCCCGGCGTACACCCGATAACCGTAAAGCCGTGGGATATGGAAAGAATGCACAAAATACTCGGAATATACGAGTTTGATTACTTATTTGAGGAGAAATATTATGAGTAAGGAAATTCCGATTTTTTTCGCCGCGGACGACGGCTACGCGCCGCTTCTGGCGGTGGCGCTCAATTCCGCGGTTAAGAACGCGGACAAAAACCGTAATTATCGCGCCGTTATTTTGCAGGACGGTATAACCGAGGAAAACAGGCGCAAATTAAAATCGCTTGCAAGCGACAATTTCAAAATAGATATAATGTCGATGAAGCAGAATTTTGATATGCTCGACGACCGTATGTGCAATCGCCTGCGTTGCGATTATTTTACGCTTACAATTTATTTCCGTCTTTTTATCCCCGCCATGTTCACCGAGTATGACAAGGCCATTTATATTGACAGCGACGTTGTCATAGCCGATGATATAGCAAAGCTTTACGATATCGATATCGGCGATAATTTTCTCGGTGCCTGCAACGATTTGTCTATTGCGGATGTTCCGCCGCTGGTCGCTTATACGGAAAACGCGGTAGGCGTAAAGAAGCATGAATATATCAACTCCGGCGTCCTGCTTATGAATCTGAAAAAGCTTCGGGAAGCGGGATTTGAGGAGCATTTTCTGCACCTGCTTAACACCTATCATTTCGATTCGATAGCGCCCGACCAGGATTATATTAACGCCATTTGCAACGGCAAAATACACTATCTTGACAAGTCGTTTGACGCTATGCCGAACAATGCCCGCCCCGTGTGTGAAAACCCGGTGATTATACATTATAACCTTTTTGAGAAACCGTGGTGCTATGACGGCATTCAGTACGATAAAGAGTTTTGGCATTACGCCGAGGACTGCGGTTTTATCGATGAAATAAAGGAACACAAGGAAAACTATACGGACGAACAGCGTAAGGCTGATAAGGAATGTCTTGAACTTCTTATAAATAACGGTATAAAAATACCCGAAAACGAGATAACCTTTAAGAAACTTTATGAAAGCGGAGTAAAGATAAGGCTATGATTTCAGAAGAAACCCGTCAGCAGGTCATCGAAAATATCAGGCGTTCCGCCGAAAGCGGGGAATTTTATAACAAGGTCGAGGTAAACGACCCGGTGCTCACACCGGATGAAAGTCGCGCGATAACCGACGCCTACGTTGAAAACCGTAATAAAATAGGTTTTAAGGTGAAATCAAAGCTGGCGTGCGGCATTGCCGATATCGCCACGCGGGCGATAAACAAGGATACCGAGATAGTCGGTATTGAAAAAATACCCGAAAACCTCGGCGGCGTAATAATTACGAGCAATCATTTTTCACCTTTGGAAAATACCATTATCAGATACTTGAATCGCAAAATCGGCAGAAAAAAGCTGAATATCATTTGTCAGGTTACAAACTTCGCAATGAGTGGTCCTATCGGATTTCTTATGAATTATGCCGATACCGTGCCTATCAGCACACAGCCGAGATATCTCGCCCGCGATTTTCTTTCTGTGATGAGAGAAAAACTCGTGATTAAAGGGGAGAGCGTACTGCTCTATCCCGAGCAGGAAATGTGGTTCAATTACCGCAAACCCCGCCCGCCCAAAGCCGGCGCTTATTTCTATGCGGCGAAGCTTAATGTGCCGATTATTTCCTGCTTTGTCGAGATGAACGATACCGGTCTGCCTGACGGTAAAAGCGGAAGATTCAGTAAAGTCCGCCATAAGCTTCATGTGCTCGGCGTCATTTATCCCGACGGCGAAAAGACGACCAAGGAAAACGTGGAAACAATGGCAAGTGAAGATTACCGCTTGAAAAAAGAATGCTACGAAGCGGCGTACGGTAAGAAACTTAATTATACCTTCACCCCCGGCGATATCGCGGGATTAAAGGTGGATTAAATGAAACGCGTAAGATACTATAAAGAGTTTACCGATGATTTTTCGGTGAGCAGGAATCAGGATATTACGCTTCCCGATTCGTATGAATACGTTAAAACGGGTTTTCTCTTCAAAATATGGTCGGCGATAGTTTACGGTACGCTTGTGAGCATAGCCGGCGTTTATCTTAAACTCTTTTTGCACCTGCGTTTTCGCGGCAAAGAAAAGTTTAAGAGCGTAAAGGGCGGCTTTTTTATCTACGGCAACCATACTCAGAGCTTCGGCGACGTGTTTATACCAGCGCTTGCCGCTATGCCGCGCCGAATTTATACAATAGCGTCGCAGGCAAATTACGGAATTCCGGTAATAGGTAAAATTTTGCGTCCTCTCGGCGCTTTGCCTATAATACCTACGCTGTCGGGTATGAAAAATCTTGAAGCGGCGATAAAGACGCGCGCAGAGAGTAACCACCCGATAGTCATTTTCCCCGAGGCGCACGTATGGGACTATTACACCGGCATACGACCTTTCCCGGATACGTCGTTCAAATTTCCCGCAAAACTCGGTATGCCGGCGTTTTGCATGACTGCGACGTATAAAAAATCGCGGTTTTTCAAAAGACCGGTTATAGAAGTGGTGATTGACGGACCGTTTTATCCAAACGGCGAATCGGTAAAGCAGAAAGCAAGCTTTTTGCACGGCGAGATTTACGGCGCTATGTGTGAAGCCGCCGACCGGAGCAACTGTAACTATATTGAATACAGAAAAAAAGATTAACGGTAAAAATAATCGGTGCAATCCGTCGGGGTTGCACCGATTACTTTTGTTTAGTCGCAGTCTGTGTCCGATTTTTTATTGCTGTTCTTATTCTGTCCGTTTTGCTCTTTCTTGTTTGAGGTATTGTTCTTCTTGTTCTTATCTTCCACAAAAATCACCCCGCTTTCACAGGTATTATCTGTAAAAAGCGGGGTAATATTCTAAAAGGTAAATAAATTTTGCGCGTTTTCGGAAGTGAGTTTTAATACTTCTTCGGTAGACTCTGTGAGTATTTCGGCAACCTTTTTCGCGGTAAGCGTTATATAGCCAGAGTGGCAGAGTGCACCTCTGTACGGCTCCGGTGCCAGATACGGACAGTCGGTTTCAAGCAGTAAACGTTCTTTCGGCACCGCCTTAATCACATCGGGCATTTTCTTTGCGTTTTTGAAGGTTACAACGCCGCCAACGCCTATATACATTCCCGCCTTGACGGCTTCCGCCGCCATTTCGGGACTGCCGGAAAAGCAGTGAAGAACACCTTTCGGACGGTATTTCTTAATTATTTCGAGGGTGTCCGCGTGAGCTTCTCGGTCATGAACTATAACCGGAAGCGAGAGCTCGTTTGCAAGAACGACCTGTTCTTCAAAGACCTTTTTCTGCTCCTCTTTATTATCGGAGGAATAGTAATAATCAAGTCCTATTTCGCCTATTGCCACGCATTTTCCATGCGCGGCAAGCGCCCTTATTTCCTCTGTTGAGGTTTTGCTTTCGAGATTTTCGGGGTGAATACCCACCGCGGCGTAAATGAAAGAGTATTTATCGGCGAGTGCGAGCGCGCCCTTTGCGGAGGCGCCGTCGACCGCGCAGGTGATTATTCTGTCGACGCCGTTTTCATGTAGCGATAAAAGCAATTCATCCCGTATGCCGTCAAACCTCTTATCGTCGTAATGCGCGTGAGTGTCGGTTATAAGATTCTGTTTTAGCTTTAACTCGTCGGGATATATCATCGTATCTTACTGCCGGGCGTTACGCCGTCGAGAAATACCACTTTTACCTCGTCGCCGCTGTCGGCGGCAAGTATCATGCCGTTTGACTCGACGCCGCAAAGCGTCGCGGGTTTAAGATTGGCTACAACCGCCACGGTTTTGCCGATAAGGTCGTCGGGCGTATAGTATTTTGCAATTCCCGAAGCGACAACGCGCGGTTTGCCGCTGCCGTCGTCAAGGGTCAGCTTGAGCAGTTTTTTCGCCTTTGGTATCGGCTCGCAGGCGACTACTTTCGCCGCGCGAAGTTCTATCTTCGCAAAGTCGTCAATGGATATTTCGTCAAGCTTTGCGGTATTTTCCGCGCTTTCTTTTTGCGCGTTCTGCTTTTCGGCGATTTCGGCGAGCGCCTTTTCGGCGTCGATTCGCGCAAAGAGCGGTTTCGCTTCGCCAACCGTATACGATTTCACCGCGCCGAATTCAAGCGAGGTTTCGTCTGTGCCGAGGAGTTCTTTTATCTTATCAGAGCATTCGGGGATTACCGGGTAAAGCGCCGCGCCGAGAATGCGTATACATTCAAGCAGATTATAAAGCACCGCTTTCAGTCTGCCGCGGTTTGCCTCATCTTTTGCAAGTAACCACGGAGCCGTTTCATCAATGTATTTATTTGAACGTCTGCCGAGCGACATAATCGCCGCCACGGCGTCAGCGTTATGGTATGCTTCCATGTTTTCGGTATATTTTTCCGCCGCGCTTTTTGCAAACGCTTTAAGCTCGCCGTCAAGCGGGTCGCCGTCCCCGGTAGAATCGACCGTGCCGCCGAAGTATTTGCCGGTCATCGCAACCGTACGGTTCACAAGATTTCCAAGTGTGTTTGCAAGGTCGGTATTATACTTTCCGATGAACGCTTCGTAGGTTATCGTTCCGTCCTGCGTAAAGGGTATTTCGCTGAGCAAATAGTAACGTACGGCGTCTGAGCCGAACATCTCGGCGAGTTCGTCGGCGTAAATTACGTTGCCTTTTGATTTTGACATTTTGTCTTCCCCGAAAAGCACCCAGGGGTGACCGAGCACCTGTTTAGGCAAGGGTTCGCCGAGCGCAAGCAGAATGATAGGCCAGTAAATCGTATGGAAACGCACGATATCCTTTCCGATAACGTGCAGGTCTGCCGGCCAGAGCTTCTTATACTGCTCTGTGGCGTTGCCGTCGGTATCGTAACCGATTCCGGTGATATAGTTTGAAAGCGCGTCTATCCATACGTATATAACGTGACCCTCGTCAAAGGTCACCGGGATACCCCACTTAAAGCTTGAACGCGAAACGCAAAGGTCAGCAAGTCCCGGCTTTATAAAGTTGTTGATCATTTCGTTTTTACGCGAATCCGGCTTTATAAAATCGGGGTTCTCATCGTAGTATTTTATAAGGGCGTCCTGATATTTTGAAAGTTTGAGAAAATATGCTTCTTCCTTGGCGTCAATAACCTCACTGCCGCAGTCGGGACATTTGCCGTCAACGAGCTGTGAGGCAGTAAAGAACGATTCGCATGGAACACAGTATTTGCCCTCGTACGAGCCTTTGTAAATATCGCCCCGGTCGTAGAGCTTCTTGAAAATATGCTGAACGGCTTTTTCGTGGTCGGGGTCGGTAGTGCGGATAAACTTGTCATAACTTGTGTTAAGACTGTTCCAGACCTTTTTGATTTCGCCTGATACGCCGTCAACGTATTCTTTCGGCGTCACACCGGCTTTATTCGCGTATTCTTCGATTTTCTGTCCGTGTTCATCCGAACCGGTCATGAAGAAAACGTCATAGCCGTTTTGACGCTTGTAGCGCGCTATCATATCCGCAAGAACAATGTCATATGCGTTGCCTATGTGCGGCTTGCGCGACGTGTAGGCGATAGCGGTTGTGATATAAAATTTCTTTTTTTCTGACATATAAAACCCTCTTTTACGGTTTTCTGAATAGGAATGCGATGAATGAAAACAGTGTTGCTATCAGTTCGAATAACAGAATCGACGCGCCGGAAAGCAGTGTCCCCGATTGTGCAAATGATGAGAAAGCAAAGTACCAAACGCCGAGTACCGCCGACAGCAGATAGAGTACCGACAGTATATTGTTGGATACTCTTAAATCAGAGGCGCAGCCGACAATACGCAGCAGATTAAGCTTATTGCCTCTGAATCCCGCGGGCGCGGAGATTACGCTCGTTTCGGCGGTCGCGTTATTGCACATATACGTTCCGACGTTTGTCATTACCTTTACCGAATCATCGTAAAGTCCGAAATAATCGCAAAGCATACTTTCGCTTATGTTCGGGTCGCAGTTGTTTACAAGCATGGTTACGCCGAGCTTTGACATCTTTCTTAATACTTTCCTTACGTCGTTTCTGACTTCATAACGCAGGACAAGCAAAGCGCATGCCCTGTCGCCGACGGCGACGTATATCGGGAAGCAACCGTTGCGCAAAATATTTCGGTCAACCTCGATACTCGGTACGTCAATGCCGTGACCTTCAAGAAGACTGCGGTTTCCGATAAAGAGCAGTTTATCGTCGACCCAGCCCGAAATCCCGAGCGTTTCCTCGTATTTTATCGTATCGGAATCCGGTTTTTCGTACGAAGCGTTTGTGTTGGCTATCTGACTGAATACGGGGAACAGGGGACTGTTTATCGCTTCGGTCAGCGCCGCCGCGTTTACAATGGTCTTGTCGATATCGTTATCCGATAATACTTTGAGATTTTTGAGCGTTATGGTTCCCTTCGGGAAAATATCGGAGGAATTGACCACAACGGCGTTTGAAAGCTCGATTCTGTCAGCGCCGAAAGTACCGGTCAGCATAGCGCCGGTTTTATTCAGGTGCTTCGCCGCGTAGAACATCGGCAGTACGTCAACAAAGCAAATAGCCGGAGCGGCGGCTATCATGGCGGTTACCGCCGCGCTGTAAAACGCTGAAAAGGCGTTTTTGTAGTAGAAAGCGGATATTATAGCGCCGAGCAGGCATAAAACGCAGGTCACCGCGAATATGACGGTTATCTTGCCCGAAAACTTCTTCTTGAAAGACGAGTATTTCATATAATCGCTTATAAATTCCGCCTTGCGCGGCGCGGCTATCAGAACGTCGCCCTCAATAGCGTCTTTCGACATGGCGAGCGCCGTGGATTTATCGTTGATAAACGATACGGCGTACCTTTGAGACTTGCCCGATATCTGGCGCAGATTTGAAAGTAGCGCGGAGGTCTCCATAAACGTAGTGACAGACCTTGTGAACATAAGAAGCGTGGCAAGCAAAATAAGGTGGAATATATTTTCGCCGTTTGCTATCGCCAATATGCAAAGCGGTAAGCAGAGAACGGCGCAAAGACTCATGACCGAATCGTGAGAAGCGCGCTTTTTAAGCAGATTCATAACGTCGGTAAACATATCGGCGTTTACCGCAACACTTAAAAATAAGAGAATACTGCAAACCGTGATAGCAGATGCCGTTGAACCTATCAGTATACTCGAAAACAGGGGAGTAAAGAACGTTAAGAGCGCTAAGACGCAAGCGCCGCAAATGACGCAGGAAAAAAATACCCGACGCTTCTTAAAAGCGAGTTTTTTCAGTACGCTTTTGGCGGACGTTACGTCCGTTACCTCATTCTTCGGTACGAACAAATCAAAGTCGCCCGCTTCAAACGGCATATCCGAGAACGCTTCTTCCGTTTCTTCCGTATTGGTCAGCTCCTGGTTTATGTCGATGGGCTTGGTGGTACTGCTGATGCTGATTTTTCCGGTATTGCCTTTGTGGTCGGTTATCGGGGTGAACCGGATAGTAGCGGTATTGGATATTTTTTCCGGTGAATCCGGTTCGCCGCCTGACATATGCGTATTGTCAATATCCGATATATCGGGTATGCTTTCCGCCGTCTTCGGTTCTTCCGGCTTGGATTCTGACAGGAACTCATCAAATAAATTTTTCTCAAACCGCTTTTTCGATTCTTTCGACATATTTTTAAAGGCGGCGGTGGGAGTCGGCTTTGAGCTGTCGGCCTTTTCGGGCTGTTTTTCCTCATCTACGCCGTCGAGCAGATAATCGTCCTTCGGCGGTTTGCCGAGCGTGTCTACGGTAACCTCGTATTTTTCGGAAAGCTTATTGAGCAGAGCCTCATTGTCTTTCTTGATTATTTCGGCAACGCTTTGAAGCTTATAAAGCGGTTTTTTATCTTCGGTAACGTTGTGACCGGTTTCATCGGTCGTATACCTTTTGAGCTTTTCAAGAAGCGTAATTTCGCCGTCTTTATCTGAACTGTCCGCGGAAGCACCCGTGTTTTCGGTTTCGTTTTTTGAAACCTCTGCCGATTCTTTTTTATCGGCGGTTATATTCCCGACCTTTTCGGTGTTTTCCGCTTTTACGGATGCTTTTTCGGGTTCAGCGCGGTCGGTTTTAATCTCGCCGCCGATTTCATTCTCCGTCTGGGCGACCGCTTTTTTCTCATCGGATTTCAGTTCGGACTCGTCGGCGGAATTTGTCTTTACGCCCATACGTTTTTTGAGATGGTCCAGCGGAGAAGAATTCTTCTTTGCCGAAATCATTTCAAGAATAGGCGAGTTTTCGCTGACCGCCTTGCGTCCGAAAACGGAGAGGACCCTCTTGTTGCTTTCCGTGAGCAAATCCGGCTCTTTCGAGCCGCCGTTTTCAATGTCAAGTATAAATTCTTCCGGATTTTGTTTCTGCCTTTTTGCCATAATCGACTGTACCTCTGTTCTCCTATTTACTCCTACACTCCAAAACCCTGTACATCAGGACGCCTGCCGCGACTGACGCGTTTAAGGAATTGATTCTTCCTTTCATCGGAAGACTGATTATTTTATCACATTTTTTTGCTACAAGCGGACCGATGCCCTTGCCTTCGTTGCCTATGACAAGTGCGCACGGCACGCGGTAATCGGTGAGCGAATAGTCCTCGCCGTTCATATCCGCGCCGAATATCCATACGCCTTTTTGCTTTAACGAATCGACGGTCGCGGCGATATTTGTCACCCTCGCCACTCTCATGTATTCGAGCGCGCCGGCGCTGGTTTTAGCCACCGTCGCGTTAAGGGAAGCGGAACGTCTTTTCGGAATTATTATCCCGTGTACGCCGCAGACCTCAGCGGTGCGGATAATGGCGCCTAAATTGTGCGGGTCTTCGATTTCATCGCAAATTACCAAGAAAGGTTCTTCGCCGATTTCGCTTGCAAAATCGAGGATATCGTCAACAGAGCAGTATTCTCTGTATGCGAAAGTCGCCGCAACGCCCTGGTGGTTTGCGCCGCCGCAGAAATAGTCGAGCTTTTGCGGGCTGACTTCTTTTATGAGTATGCCTCGTTTTGAGCATTTTGCGATAATTTCGCTTATGCTGCCGCCGCTTACGCCGTGGGCGATTAGCAGGCGGTCTATCTCGCGTCCCGAGCGCAAAGCTTCAAGAACGGGGTTTCTGCCGCATATTATATTGTTTTGCGTGTCTTTGCTTTCAAGCATTTTTTTCACCCGATGCACAATATATGAAAATTATAACACAATAAAAGCAAAAAATAAAGTACTATTTTTATAAAGTTATAATAGCGCGCGAGAAAAAACATTTATTGACAAAATTTGCGGCTGACACTATAATTATGCTTGTATATATTATGGTTTTCGGGGGCTTTTATGGCTAAGTCAATTCATGACGGTCATCGTGAACGTCTGCGCAACGAGATAATGAATCACGGTATAGATGAAAACACTCCGCCGCATAAAATTCTTGAATTCTTACTCTTTTACTGCATTGCCCGAAAAGATACAAATCCGATAGCTCACGCACTTATTGACCGCTTCGGTTCACTTTTCGGCGTGCTTGAAGCGCCTGTTGAGGAAATCGCTCAAATTAACGGTATGAACGTCCGGTCCGCAATGTTGATTAAATCGATTTTGCCTATAGCGCGGGTCGCTTTGAACAATAAAACCAAAGAGCTGCCGACGTTTGGCGGCATAGACGAAATCGGCGAATACGCGGTAAGCCGTTATATCGGTATAGAGGTGGAACGCGCGGGGATAATCTCGCTGGACGGTAAGGGGAAACTGCTCGGTTTTGATTTTCTTTCAAACGGCGATATTTCCTCGGTCGGACTTTCGGTACGCGACGTTGTGAATATACTTATAAAGCATAACGCGGTTGCGGCGGTTTTAATTCATAATCATCCGAGCGGTATTGCTCTTCCGAGCTCAAACGACAGGGAAATCACTGAAAATCTTGCAAACGCGCTCGGCGCCGTAGGGATATATCTTGTCGACCATATCATAGTCGGTTTCGGTGATTTTGTTTCTATGGCTCAAAGTAAAGATTACGCCTATATTTTTTCAAAATAGCATTATTTTCGCGCGGTGTTTCCGCGCTTTTTTCATATCATCGCATACTATATTTTGATTAAAACATTTGTTGACAAAGCAAATATTGTATATTATAATAAATTGAAATATTATCCTTCGGAGGCGGCAATGTTCAGAAAAACCTATCTTGAAATTGACCTTGAAGCGTTAAAACACAATATATCCGAAGTAAAAGAGAAATTTCCGGATTACGGTTATTATTTCGGCGTGGTCAAGGCAAACGCCTACGGCGCCGGCATTTACTGCGTAAACGCTATGGAAGAGGCGGGTATAAACTACTTTGCGGTATCTTCGCTTGAAGAGGCGCTCAGCTTGCGGAAAATAAACAAAACGGCGCCGGTCCTCGTTATGGAGCCGATTTGCTTCGAGGGTCTTGATACCGCGGCTGAAAATAACATTACGGTAACCGTGGACAGTGCCGAATATTTCGACAGAATGCTCGCCGCCGGTAAAAAAATTACCTTTCATATTAAGATAGACTGCGGTATGAACCGCTTCGGTCTTACCGATAAAAAGGACGTTGAGCATATATTCAAAAACGCGGATGAAAACCTGCGGCTTGAGGGCGTTTTCACTCAACTTTCAAGCGGTTCTGGCGAACGCTTTGAAAAACAGATGAAACTGTTTAATGAGCGTACGTCGCTAATTGATTTATCGGAGGTAAAAATAGTTCATATTGACCGGTCGCTTACTGTCGAACAGCATAAAAAGCTTGATTTTGCAAACGGGGTGCGGCTCGGAATCGTAATGTACGGTTTTGCGAAAACGCCGCCCGAACTTTCCTTCCGGCGCAGACTGTTTAATAAAATCACCGGCAAAAAGCCGCCCTCACCTTCAAAGCTTTTGCTTAAAAATGTATTCCGTTTTTATACCGAGGTTTTAGAAATAAAACGAATTAAACCCGGCGAGAGCGTGGGCTACGGCGGAATGTTTGACAGTAAAGAAGACAGTTTTGTGGCGGTCTTGCCTTACGGTTTTGCCGATTTTTCTTTAATAGGTAAAACCTGCGTTTATATCGGCGGCAAAAAGCGGGATATAATAGTTAATTATATGGACGTTACCGCCGCTCTGGTTGACAGCGGTGTAAAACCGGGCGACAAGGTCGAAATTTTCGGCGATGAGTTATCACCCCGCGCGGCGAGCAGACAGGCGGGCGTCAACGTTTATAAACTTATCACGAGCATAACAAACCGTGTGCCGCGCGTATACGTGGAAAACGGCAAGGCAAACGAAGTAAAATACTGAAAGTATGGGGAAAATAATGGAAGATTTCAGAGCGCTTATAATAGGCAGTGATATCAATGCTTATTACCTGGCGCGTTGTTACCACGAATTTACGGGGCGTAAGGCGGATATGCTTGCGCTTAATACCACCGGCGAAAAGCCCTTCGCGTATACGAGATTTACCAAAATTCACAACCGCGAATACGTTGATAATATGTGGGATGAGCAGGTGTTTTTAAACGCGCTTAACACTTATTACGAAAAGCATAAGCGCGAGAAAATCCTGCTTGTAAGCAGCAACGAAACTTATGGCGAGTATATTGCCAAAAATCAGGAGGACTTTAAGGATAAGTTTTATTTTAACTATCCGGACGTGGAACTTCAAAGAACGCTCGTAAATAAGGAACTCTTTTATAAAACTTATGCGAACAGTGTAATAGACTTGCCTAAAACCGTATATTTTGATTGCAAAA
>JAFZIW010000173.1 GCA_017554125.1 Clostridia bacterium
AACATCCTCCGGCGCGGCGCTGTCAAAAACGTTTTCCATTGCCGCGATAAGAATTATAACCTGCTCATACTGCGCGAGCGGACGGTACTGCTCCTGCCTTAAAAGATACATAAGGTTTTTACCGTGGCAAAGACGCTTTGCGGTTGCCTCGTCAAGGTCGCTTGAAAACTGGTTGAAAACCTCTATTTCCTTATATTGGGCAAGCGTAAGCCGCAGTCCCGCGGCGGCTCTTTTAAGCGCCTTGGTCTGAGCCGCGCCGCCAACACGCGACACCGAAAGCCCTATATTTACCGCCGGTCGCTGGCCTTCGAAAAACAGATGGCTTTCGAGGAAAATCTGACCGTCGGTTATAGATATGATATTTGTCGGGATATACGCCGAAACGTCGCCCGACTGTGTCTCTACTATCGGCAGAGCGGTCATACTGCCGCCGCCGAGTTTATCGGAAAGCCGCGCCGAGCGTTCAAGCAGGCGCGAATGAAGATAAAACACGTCGCCGGGATACGCCTCCCTGCCCGGGGAGCGTTCAAGGAGCAGACTAAGCGTGCGGTATGCGACGGCGTGTTTTGAAAGGTCGTCATAAACGATAAGCACGTCCTTGCCCTCGTTCATAAAGTATTCCGCGAGCGCGCAACCCGCGTAGGGCGCGATATACTGAAGCGAAACGGGGTCGCTCGCCGAAGAATTCACGACAACGGTGTACTTATCCGCACCGTTTTCTTTAAGGGTGGCGCAGATTTGCGCCACGCTCGACGCCTTCTGCCCTATCGCAACGTAAATGCAAACCGTTTCTTTACCCTTTTGGTTTAATATGGTATCCACGGCAATGGCGGTTTTGCCCGTCTGCCGGTCGCCGATTATCAGCTCGCGCTGACCTCTGCCTATCGGGAACATTGAGTCTATACACAAAATACCGGTCTGCATAGGTTCGCTTACGCCCTGTCGGTCGATAATCGCGGGCGCCGGTGACTCTACCGGCATATAATCGCTCGCCTTTATCATACCCTTGCCGTCAATGGGACTTCCGAGCGCGTTTACAACACGCCCGATAAAAGCTTCTCCGACCGGAATACCGGCGGTTTTGCCCGTTCTTTTTACGCTGCTGCCTTCGGTTATGAAAGTATCGTCGCCGAAAAGAACGCAACAAATATAATCGCGTTTAAGCTCTTCGACCATGCCCCGAACGTTACCGGCAAAAATCAGTATTTCGCCGTAGCGCACGCTGTCAAGCCCCCCGACGGTGGCTATTCCGTCGCCGACGGTGAGAACCGTTCCCCGCGCCGAAAATTCATCCGAGGGCTCCCATGAATCGATTGCCTCGCGCATTAAGGATATCATATCGCCCTCGTTTGAAGCGAGACCGATAAGCATACCCTGAAGTTCGTTCAGGCGCTCCTTAGCGCGCGAATTAAGCATCGGTTTTCTCCACCGACGTCTTTTCGGACAACACCTTTTCAGCCGCCTTTACGGCAAGCTGCGCGATTTCTTCACGCGCATCGTTTATAATGCGGTTTTTCTCTCGCGTCGCGGCGTCTTCGGCGTCGATTATCATCTGTTTTTTAACCTTTTTGGCGTCCTTAATTATGCTGTCCGCCTCGTCTTCCGCCTCGCGCCTGGCTTTGGCGATATCGAGCGCCAGCTGTTCTTCCGCCTTGCGGGTTTTTTCGGCAATTTCCGTTTCCGCCGCGGTTGCGCGGGCGAGTTTTTCGTTTGCCTCGTCATCCATTTGTTTATACTTCTCGGCGCGCTCATCCATAAACTTTTTTACCGGTTTATAAAGAAGAAGATAAAGTCCCCCGAAAAGCAAAACAAGGTTGAACATATGAAGCAATATCTGTTGCCAGTTAATGTTCAATGGGAGTTTCATTTACCCACCGCCTTACAGTACGAATATAATCAGAATCGCCACGATTAAAGCGTAGATTATCGCGGTCTCGATAAACACAAGACCGAGCATAAGGGTCGTTCTTATCTTGCCGTCCGCCTCGGGTTGACGGGATATGCCGTCCGCCGATTTGGAAATGGCGAAGCCCATGCTTATCGCGCCGACCGAAGCGACAACTGCGATACAAGCCGCCGCGGCGATAGCCTTACTCGACGAGCCCGAGCTCTCTTCTGTCTCTTCACTTTCGGAAACGCTCTCGGCGGCCGCCGCGTCTTCACCCTCCGCGAAGCATACCGTTCCCGCGAAGAAAATAAACATAAGCAGCATTACGGCGACAATCGCTAAAACTCTTTTAACCGATTTTTTCATGATTTTTTCCTCCGAACTTTTTTCTCTTTTTGGCGTTTAGGCGTTTTTTCGGAAACTTCGCCGTAAAAAACAGCCGTAAGCATTGTTAACACGTAGGTTTGAATCAGTGCGTGAAGCGCCGTGAACATTACGCCCACAAACACGGGAAGCACAAAAGACAACCCCACATAATAATAAACAAGTTCCGTAACGAGCAGACCGCTGAGCAACGCGCCGAAAAGGCGGAAGCTCATTGATATCGGGAGTGAAAACTCTTTAAGCGCGCTGAAAACGCCCTTTATTCCGTTTCCCGAAAGACCGCCTGAAAGTATTATGAGATACGAGGTTACGCCCATGGCGATAGCGGCGTTTATGTCGGATAGCGGAGCGGGCAATGAAATGCTCGCGCCGCCGGTCGTGACGCCTTGAAGCCCCAGCAGTTCAAAAAACGTTCCAAGGCATATATACGATCCCGCCGTAAAAACATACGCGCCTAAAAAGCGGTTTTTATGCGGACTGTTGCCCTTTGCGAGATTATCGAAGAAGCCTACCGCCTGTTCGAGCAGCATCTGAAATCTGCCCGGTATGCTTTTGAACCTCGGCACCGCGAAAACGCGCACAAACAGCGCAAATAAAAGCAATATCGCGGTTACCGTATACGCGGAAACAACCGCCGGGTTTACGGAAAAACCGAAAAAGCTTATCCTGTTTGACTCATGAAGCACCGCGTCACGCATAGTTTCCTTGACGCTCTCGCCGCCGGTTTGCGACTTTAACAGTAACGCCGAAACCAAAAACGCCGCCGCGCACAAAAGCCAGACGGATATAAACAGCATCCGCCTCTTTTTGCTCAACGCCCTCACCTCGCATTCAAAATACAGTTTTCGTTTATCTTATTATTATAATCACACGCGCGCGAAAAGTCAATAACCCGCGGGCGGTGAACCGTCGCCTTTTTTCGCCGTATATCGCGCTTTGCAATACCCACATCAAAAGCGTCTCGCGGTCAAAACGACCGCGAGACTGTTTTCATTTTGTTTCGGTTTTAGTTTCCCTTTTTATTACGTCTATCGCGCGCAAAAGCACGTCGGGTAAAGGAACGCCTATGAGCGCCGCGTTTTCGGTAATGCTTATCGCCTCGTTGGCGATAAACGCTATAACCACTCCTCCGGCGATAAAATTCTGCCCGGTGAGCATATCAAGCCGAACGGCGAGGGCTACTATCAAAAGCGTTTCCGCCTTTCGCACCAGTCCCTTGAACCCGGCGCGCGATTCAAGCGCGCCGCTTGCCGATTTCGGACTTTTCTTAAAAACTCCGGCGAGCAATATGCCGCTTATGTAGTCGATAGCCATAAAAATCACAAGCGTTATTATACTGCCGTTTCTGCCGCCGAAAAGCTTTACGAAAAGAGCGCCGAAGGTGCCGACGGCGGTTAAAAATACTTCCTTAATTCTCATGTCGCCACCTACTCGAGCCAAACTTTTATAGCGTCTATTTCTTTTCCGAAATTGCCGGCATAGCCGTTTTTATAGTCGTTCATATTATACCCCGTGACGGTGGGAAGCCATCTGCCGCTCTTTTTTTCGTGCGCGGCGTAACAGAGCTTTTTGCCGGTATCGGTGTAAAACGCCACCGCGTCTATCGGCTGGCGGTAGTTTCCGGCGTAATCTTCCCTGTTTTTTACCTCGGGCAGCCAACGTGCCTTACCCCGCGCGTTGCCCGGAACGTGTACCCTGTAATAAATGTTGCCGAAAAGCAGATTCGCCCTTACACAGCAAACCGCGTTTCCCATGTTACCGGCATAATCCGATTTGCCGTAGACGTCCGGAAGCCATTTATCCTTTACCTCTTCCCAGACCTGATAAACGACCTCATTCCTTTTGCCCGCTTCTTTTTTCTTTAATTTCAAAAACTCGATAAGACCCTCGGCAACGGCGCGGGCGTAGCTTTTCTTACCCTGCGAAGAGGTTATGACCTTATAATCGAACGTTCCGTCCATAAAGCCGCCTTCACAAAGCACCGCCGGGACCTTATTCTGATTTATAACGGCAAAGTTTGCGCGTTTAATGCCCCTGCCTTTAAGACCGGTATAAAGCGTAAGACGTTTGTATATCTCCCTTGCGAGACGTTCGTCCGCTTCTGTGGGGGTGCGGTCGGTGTAGACCTCAACGCCGGTGGCATTGTTCCAATTCCCCGTATAGGCGTTATGGTGAATTGAAACAAAAGCGTCAACGCCCGCTTTGATATAGGCGTTTACCCGGCTCGAAAGACTTTCGTCAACTCTTCCCTCATCGTTATCGGTGCGGATAACCTCACAGTCATAATCGCTGAGCATTGACTCTATAATATCGCACACGTCGTCGTTGAGCGTCCACTCCTTAATGCCGTCAGGCGTCTGTTTGCCGGCGGTATAAAGTCCGTGACCGGCATCCAGTCCTATTTTTTTCATTGTTACCCCTCCCTCATTCAATAGATATGAGCGATCGGCGCAAAAATTGATAATATACGCCGATACGGGCACAATTCACCCTTTATTTACACAGCTGAAAACTTTATACAGCAATAATCCGCGACATACACCGACATATTTACGAAACCGACAAAGCAATGATACAAAGCGCCGCGCAAATCGCTTTTTTATGGCACAGTCCCGCCTTTTCAAGACATTTTGCGCCGAGCGACACGCAGAGCGCACATTTAAGCAGATAGCATACGAAAAAAGCGATATAAGCGAAGCCGTCCATCCGGGTAAAAAGACTGCCTACCGTAACGGTGCTGATATCATCGATATAGGGGTAATCGAGCTTTGCCGCGAGCGGCAGTGAAAAGCTTAAAATGCAGTCGAGCAAAACAAGCGAGCAAAGCGCAAAAGCCCAGGCAATACCGAATGCCCCCGCCTTTACCGCCTTTTTGTTTTCACATACATGAACCGCGGCAATTAGCGCGGGCAGAATTGTCCGCGCAAAATACGCGCCGGTCTGTTTTAGCGAAAAGTCCGAAAACGTGAGCGCGCTTTTGATATTATTCGCGTCAAAGGTTTTGACCGACGTTAAAAAAAGAACGAAAAACACTGTGCTTACAAGAACGGCGCAAAGAAGCGAAAACTTATATATAACATTCTCCTCGCAAACCGAAAGCGCAAAAACGCATACGGCGAAAACCGCCTTTATTACAAGGTAGTTTTCATGAACCAGCACGTCGTCGAAAATAAAGCGTGAAAACTCGCTTGTGGCGAGTATCGCCGCAAAACCGGCGAAGGCGAAGACAATAAAAAGCGCTGTTCTTTTTACGTATAAATTACAACAACCATACAGTTTAAGACGTAAAATCCCTACGCCGCAAAACGCGGGCACGCCGAGAATGAAAGCGGCGACAAACGGCAGAATACTTCCGGAAAAATACGGCGCTTTAATCATTCCGTTTGCTACCGTGAAAACAGCGACTGCCGCCGCCGGTAAAATCAGCGGTCTTTCTTTGGCGTTATTCATGTACGCTGACCTCCACACCGCTTATATCTTCACACCTGTCCCCGAAAACCGGAACGAGCATATCCGCACTTCCGTACTTTGAAAACACGGCTTTTACGGCGTTTTTTATTCCGCTGTTCTGTTTATCGTTTTTATGCCTGTAACGGCATTTTATATCGATTTCGAGCGTGTCGCCGCGTCTGTTTATCTTTGAGGTGATTTTATCCACTCTGCAACGCTTTCCGCCTACCGATATTTCGCCGCCCGAGCTGCCGGAATAAGCTATATTGTAAAAAATGCTTTCCTCAAAATCAAGAGCCGCCGCGGGCGAAAAATCAACGTACAGATACTCGCCGGATATCCCCGGGCGACCGTTTATATTCTCGACCTTCGGAAGGCAAAAGCCGCCGCGGGACATATGCCGTGAGACAACCTCGTAATACTTGTTTTTGAAATCAACGCCCGAAATCTTATTTATATTGGATTCGACCGCCAATATATCATATCCGATACTCATCGCCTGCGATTCGCAGTAAAGCACGCTTTTAATATCCTCGCTTACGAACATACGTATTCCGAGATTCAGATTTTTCGTATTATAAAGGTACTCCATTACCGATTTTAAGTCTTCCCCTTCAAGAGCCGAACCGATAACGGCGGTACCGCAGTGGTCGAAGACCGCGTTTTTCGGCATAAGCGACACCGTGTTATCAGCCGCCTCGTAGACCGTTTTTCCGGCGGCGGAGAACACCTTGCTTTCGGACTTGTCCTCCTCGCTTTTAAGGGATAAAACCTCGATATCGACCGTAAATTCGCCGTTTGTTTTTTCAAAGCAAACGCTTGAAACAAAATATTCGCTGTCAGTTTCCCTGTATCCCTTACAGCCGCAAAAAAGCAAGCACATAACAAGCACCGCGAGGGTAATTTCTGCAACTGCTTTCAACTTTTGCCGCCCCCTGCTCTTTTAAGGTCTTTGTTAAAAAACGGACGGGTAAGCATTTTAGGCCACGGCGCGCGGACAACGGTATCTTTAAGCGACTGGAA
>JAFZIW010000174.1 GCA_017554125.1 Clostridia bacterium
ACTGCGTTTTTGCCGTTTGCAAAGGCATGCGATGACCGAAACTGAGTTTTTATTCTAAGTTCAAACAGATAATAATAGGTCCTGCCCGCTTCAAAGGTATAACCTATTTCTTCTTCGTGAACGGTAATATCCTCGTTGCTTACCTCAATGCGGTCGCTTGAAACGCCGGTCAATTCATCCGAATACCATGAACCTCTTTCCCATTTTTTCTCGTAAACGTCGCCGCTTGAAACGGATATAAAATCATCAGGCGATATAACCTGTTCGCCCACGCGCGGCAAATAGTTCTTGTTTACAGTAGTCCCCGCCGAGGTCATGGTGATCTTATCATCCGCAAAAGCGGTAAACGCGCCGAGCGGCAAAACACCTAAAATCAGCGCCGCCGCAAGCAGCCAAGAAATAAGTTTTCTTACAGTACGTGTTTTCATAATATACCTCCGAAATAATATTACTTTTTAATGACAAATGAAAAATCAATATATCCGCCGGTGGCGGAAATGTTTACGCCGCTGATGTTATCGCGGTAACCGAGCGAGGTATCCTCGAAAGCGACGGGAAGAAGATTAAACTGCCCCGCCGCGGCGTTTGCCGAAGCGACGGCGTCGCCCGTGTAAGTCACGCCGAATTTATAGAGATATTCACCGAGCGTTGAATCGGCTTTCACCGGAAATACCGAGAGCGGAAGAGAATGGTTTACAAGCTCGCTTTCGAGCGATTTATCCTCCGCTTTTATGTTTATAAAAGTACCGAGCTTCTGCTGCCAGTCGCCGACCATAGAGGTTATCGCCGGGCGCATCGGCTCGCTTCCGTAATAGATAAGGGTGGTCTGCGGGAATTTTTTGTTATCGAGTTTTTTGATTTCGGCGGATATGAGCGAAAGCGCCGTCACCGCGTCATAGACCCGGGCAGAGGTAACTTCGGTTTCCATATTACGCGATAAGACCGCGGGATAAATCGAATTCGCCGCGGTAAATCCCGCCGGCAGACTGTTTTTGTAAGTATCGGCGGAAGTGCACATACAAAGCGCCTGTCTTATACCGGGCGAAAACTCGCCGCCGAGTGACAGCACCCAGCAGATATTCTGTACCGAGGTCAGCTTGATATCTTTTCCTATTTGGCCCAAATACGCGGATGAGAGAAGCGCGATATCCGAATCGCCGGAATTAAGCTTTTCGGCTACGTTTTTTTCTTTATCCTTAGCTATGTAGACCGCCGCGTTTTTAGGCTTGAAATCGCCGGTATATTCTTCGTTTTTAAGCAGGCGTATACCGAAATCGGTCTTATTCCACTTTCCCACCTTGTACGAGCCGCAGGAAAGAACGTAGTCCCTTTCAAGACCGTATTTGCCCGTACTTTTATAGAAAAAATCTTCCCGGCACGGCATTGAAACCGGCATTGAAAGCACACTCAAAAACTCTTTGTCATCGTAGGTAAGGGTGATTTTAACCGTTTTTGAATCGGGTGCGGACACGCCGAGCGCGTCAATGCCCGCCTCACCGGCGTTTACCTCAGGGGCGCCCTTTACCGCAAAGAGAAGTCTTGCAAACGGAGCGCGGGTTTCGGGGAGAATCGCCCGCCTTAATCCGAAAACAAAATCATCGGCAACGATTTTTTCACCGTCCGACCATTTGATGTTATCCCTTAAAGTGAAAGTGTACGTAAAGTTTTCAAAAGTGTAGCTTTTACACGCCGCATTTACCGTTTCACCTTTTTCATTCCGGCGGGTAAGGCCCTCGTAAATGTTGCGCGCTATCATCAGCTCGCTGTCGCTTTTTGCCACCTGGGGGTCGAGCGTTTCGGGCATATTTTCGAGCGATACGTATATACGCGCGTTGGCGCTTCGCCCTGCGCAAGCGCAGAGCGAAACGCCAACCGATATTACCGCTATTATGAGAACAAACCTCTTAAACCAGCCCATATCTTACCCCAAAAGTAATATGTTAAAATAAATTATATCATAGCGCCGCACATTTTGCAACAGTTCAAAGCTTCTTCGCCGATATCATATAACGGTGAGTTTTTTCTCACTCCTTGTTATATTCTCGCAACCGTTTTCGGTTACGATTATCATATCTTCAATTCTTACGCCGAATTCGTTTTCGAGATATATACCCGGCTCCACGGTTATAACCATACCCGGTTTTGTAACCGCTTTGCAACGCGTGTTGAACGACGGATCCTCATGTATATCAATACCCACGCTGTGTCCGAGCCCGTGTCCGAAAGTACCTTCAAAGCCCGCGCCGTCTATTATATCCCGCGCGACTTTGTCTATCTCGCGGCAGGAAACGCCCGACCTTATCGCGGCGAGCGCCGCGAGCTGTGCTTCAAGGACGGTATTATATACCGTAATCATTTTTTCACTCGGCTTGCCGACCGCCACCGTTCTTGTCATATCAGAGCGGTAGCCGCCCCTTACCGCGCCGAAATCAAGCGTTACAAAATCGCCGTTTTCAATCACCTTTTCACCGGGTACGCCGTGCGGCTTTGAAGAATTCTTACCCGAAACGCAAATGGTATCGAAGGCCGTACCCTCGCTTCCCTCTTTGCGCATAAAGAATTCAAGATCGAGCGCAACCTCGTGCTCGGTTTTACCGGCGGCGATTCTGCCGAGTATGTATAAAAAAGCCCGGTCGGTAATCTCCTGCGCCGATTTAATTAACGCAATTTCCGATTTGCTCTTTACGGCGCGCATATCGCCGATTATCCCGCCCGCGTCAAGCGCGGTCGAAACCTCGATACCCTTAAAGATTCTTTCTATTTTTTCTTTAAGCGCAAGCGTTACACTGCCGCTTTCAACGAATACGGTTTTAACGTTTTCGGCTTTAAGCGCCGAATAAATATCATTTAAGAAAGCGTTTGTCAGTTTGGTATCGATTACGCTTACCGCACGCGCCGCTTCGATATAGCGAAAATCAACGTAAAGGCAGGCGCTTTTCCTTGTCACTAAAACCATACCCTCGCTTTTATTGAAGCCCGAGAGATAGAAACAGTCCGCCTCGTTTGTTATAAGCGCCGCCGAATTTTCCGGCAGAAATCCTCTTAATTTCTCTATTCTTCTTTCAATCATTTCAGTTCCTCCAAAACCCTGCAAACAAAACTGTACGTGCGCGCAAGCGAAGAAACCGAAAAGCTTTCGCGCGAAGTATGAATATCAAACATATCGGGACCCATGGCAACCGCGTCGATATCGGCTATCTTGCCGCTGAAAACGCCGCATTCAAGTCCCGCGTGAATTACGCGGATATCGGGCGTTTTGCCGTACATACTTTCAAAAACGGACGTCATCGTTTCTCTGAGCAAAGAGTTCTTCCTGTACTGCCAAGCGGGATAATCGCCGCTTTCCGCCGCAGCGGCGCCGAAGCTCTCGCCTATACTTATAACCTTTGCTTTCAGCGCGTTTTTCTCGCTTTCTACCGAACTTCTTATATTCAAAGTTACGTTGAGCGAATCGCCCGTCAGCCTGACTATTCCCACGTTTAAGGAAGTTTCAACTATCCCCTTTAATTCCTCGCTCATTTTCTGAATGCCGCAAGGCAATGCGCAAAGCAAATCTATTGCTTTTTTTGAAGTACAAGCTGTACAAAACGAATCGGCGGTTACGGCAGTTACGGTTATTTTAAGTCCGCTGTCTTCGGGTACGGCGGTTAATTCCCTGAACCGACGCGCCGCGTTATAACGTTGCTTTTACTCTCTATGACCGCAAAGGCGTAAGACGGTATCGCGTTATCCTTTTCGCCGCCGGAAATCTCGCTTATTCTGACGTTTTCAAGCGATTTTAAGAACTCGCCCAACACCTTGTTCGCATTCAGTCTGCCCTTGTCGATATCTTCGCCTGAGTGACCGCCGCAAAGCCCTGAAATTTCTACTTTATACGCCGCTTTTTGCGCCTTTTCGGTTTCCACCGGAAGATTAACGGTAACGCATACTCCGCCGGCGCAACCGGCCGTAAAAGCGCCTTCTTTTCCGCAATCAAGGCTTATAAACCGCTTTGCGGTAATCATTGAACCGTCAAGCGCCTTTACGCCGTACATACCGGTTTCCTCATCCGACGTAAAAATAATTTCAAGCGGCGGAGTTTTAAGGGCGGTATCGTCGAGAATCGCAAGCGCTATCGCTATCGCTACGCCGTCATCCCCGCCGAGCGTCGTGCCGCAGGCGCTTATCTTATCGCCGTCAACTTTAAGTTTAAGCCCTTCACGCTCAAAATCAAAGGCGAGTTCCGGTTCTTTTTCGCAGACCATATCAAGGTGACCCTGCAAAACCACCGCCGGAGAGTTCCCGTAACCCGGCGCGGCGGGCTTTCTTATAATAACGTTGTTCATTTCGTCCTGATACGCGAAATGACCGCGCTCACGGGCAAAATTCACGCAATAATCGCTGATCGCCTTTGTGTTGCCCGAGCCGTGAGGAATGGCGCAAATATCTTCAAAAATTTCAAAAACCTTTTCGGGTTTTAGAGCGGATAAAACTCTTTTCATATCAAAACAGCCCCGTAATCTTTCCGTTTTCATCTACGTCTATACGCTCCGCCGCGGGAGATTTCGGAAGCCCCGGCATAGTCATAATCTCGCCGGTAAGCACAACGATAAACTCCGCTCCCGCTGAAACCTTTACGTTTTTGACGGTCACGCGGAATCCCTCGGGCGCGCCGAGAAGCGCAGGGTTATCCGAAAAGCTGTATTGCGTTTTGGCTATACATACCGGCAAACCGGAAAAGCCCAGGCTTTCGAGCTTCTCAATTTGCTTTTGCGCGTTAGGCGTTATATCCACGCCGTCGCCGCCGTAAATTTTCTTTACTACCGCTTCGATTTTTTCTGTAATGGAAGCGTTGTCTCTATACGAATAAGTGAAATCACCCTTTTCCTCTTTACAAAGGCGGACGACCTCGCGGGCAAGCGCCTCCCCGCCTTTGCCGCCGTCGGAGCGGACGGTGGAAAGTACGGCGTTTACGCCGAGCCCCTCACATTTTTTCATAATAAAATCGATTTCCGCGGGGGTATCGGTCGGGAAACGGTTAATCGCCACAACGCAGGGAAGCTTATAAACGTTTTTAATGTTGTTGACGTGACGGAGAAGATTCGGTATTCCCTTTTCGAGCGCGGCGACGTTTTCCGTGGCAAGCTCTCCTTTGGCAAGACCGCCGTGCATTTTAAGAGCGCGTATTGTAGCGACTACCACCACCGCGTCTGGTACGAGCCCGGCTTTTCTGCATTTTATATCGAGGAATTTCTCGGCGCCCAAATCCGCGCCGAACCCCGCCTCGGTAACGGTATAATCGCCCGTTTTAAGCGCCATTTTGGTCGCGGTTACGGAATTACAGCCATGCGCTATATTGGCAAACGGACCGCCGTGTACAAACGCCGGCGTACCTTCAAGCGTTTGCACAAGGTTGGGGTTTAACGCGTCTTTAAGAAGCGCGGTAAGCGCACCGGCGGCTTTAAGGTCGCCGCAGGTTACAGGTTTATCGTCAAAAGTATAACCGACAATTATGTTTGAAAGGCGGCGTTTAAGGTCGGAAAGCGAAGTCGCAAGGCAGAATACCGCCATAATTTCGCTGGCAACGGTGATATCGTATCCGTCCTCGCGGGGCATACCGTTCGCCTTGCCGCCGAGACCGTCAACGATAAAACGCAGTTGTCTGTCGTTCATGTCAACGCAGCGTTTCCAGGTGATTTTTCTCGTATCGATACCGAGCGCGTTGCCCTGATGAATATGATTATCGAGCATAGCGGCGAGCAGATTATTCGCCGCGCCTATGGCGTGAAAATCGCCGGTGAAATGCAGGTTTATATCCTCCATCGGCACTACCTGGGCGTATCCGCCGCCGGCGGCGCCGCCTTTAATACCGAAAACCGGACCGAGCGACGGCTCGCGCAAAGCAACGTTTGTATTTTTACCTATTCTCGAAAGACCGTCGGCAAGACCTATCGCCGTAGTGGTTTTACCCTCGCCGGCGGGTGTTGGCGTAATCGCGGTTACAAGTATCAGCTTACCGTCTTTTTTATCGGTTTCACGCAAAAGCGACAAATCAACCTTTGCTTTATACTTGCCGTACTGTTCGATATATTTTTCGTCAATGTTCGCGCGGCGCGCTATTTCGGTTATAGGAAGCATTTTACACTCCTGCGCTATTTCAATATCGGTTTTTTCTCTCATAAAGCACCTTCCAAACCTTCCTTTTTTATGTTCTTTATTATACAGTTATTATCCCGTTTTGTAAAGTTAAACATTACGGTTTTAACACGCTTGACAACTCTTTTCGGTAATGATACAATAAAACCGTTAAAACAGTTGTTTTTTAAGGGGGGAAAAACGCATGAGTCAAAGCGGTCATTCAAAAGAAAGCGCGAATAAAGATGAAAGAATGCGCACGTTTCTCAAGTTTTCGATAGTATGCGTATGTATTGCAATATTACTGCTTATCGGCGTGCTGATTTTCGGCGATAAAATAATAAATAAAAAAACCGCGACCGCGGGCACGAACAACGCCCCAACCGAAACAGTCGCTTCAGAAACGGCAAGCCAATCCGAACCGGAAGAATCATCCGAGCCGGAAATCAAAATCGAAACCGTAACAATGTATACCACCATTGACCTCAACGTCAGAAGCACTCCCGACACAACTGTAAACGACAACATTCTCGGCGAGGTTAAAAAAGGCGGCGAAGTGGCGGTAACCGAGAAGGGCGAAAAGTGGCACAAAGTGCTTTTCGAAGGTAAGGAAGGCTATTGCTACGCAAAATACCTTTCCGAACAGAAGCCGGAAGAAACGCCGGTTGAAACGGTAAAATCGGGCGAATCGCCCTACTATATAAAGGTCAACCGTTCGCAGAATATTGTCACCATTTATAAGGCGGATGAGAACGGCGAATATACCATACCGTTCAAGGCGATGACCTGCTCGGTGGGGCGCGACGGAAAAACCCCGCTCGGCACCTGGAAAACATCGGATAAATTCAGGTGGGGTTGGCTATCCGGCGGCGTTTGCGGGCAGTATTCAACAAGGATATACAAAGCGTATCTTTTCCATTCCGTACCGTATTTCACCCAAAACAGCGGCGACCTCGAATATGAGGAATATAACAAGCTCGGTCAGCCGGCGTCGCTCGGATGCGTAAGGTTATGCGTTGCAGACGCGAAGTGGATATACGATAACTGCCCGGCGGGCACCTCGGTCACAATATACGACAGCTCCGATCCCGAGCCTTTACCCGCGCCCGCGCCGATAAGAATCGACGTAAACGATTCGCGCCGCGGTTGGGACCCGACCGACCCGGACCCGAATAACCCCTGGAACACCAATCCCTGATTTTACATTTATAAGAAAAATGCGCGGCACTTGCCGACTGTTCCAAAGGACAGTTGGCAGCGATATTTGCCCTTCAGGCAAGCGATATGCGCTGACAGCGCGCGATATGTGACTGAAGTCACGCGATATGTTCGCTTCGCGAACGAGGGCAAATATCATATCGCATTTCGCGTAGCGAAATATATCGTGGCGGCATAAGCTGTTATATCGCATTTTGCCGTCAGGCAAAATATATCGCTTTTGCGGAATTTGCAGTACAAATTCCCTGCTTGCAGGGAAAAGCGATAAAAAAACCGGCTGAAATAAGGATTTTGTTCCTTACTCAGCCGGTTTTCATTAACTGTCCTTAAGAGTACCTTGCACTTGCCGCGCATTTTTTACGTTTTTTCAGTTATCATTTTTTACTTTTTCCCTCGGATTCACGTGATTCTTATAATAGGAATCCTTGTTGATATACATAGCGCGGTCGGCGCGGCGGAAAACGTCTTTGAACGCCTTGTCTTTGCCGGGCTCGAAGGTCGCGGCGCCCATTGAGAACGAAACCGTTACCTTTGCGTCATCCGGAAGTTCCTTATTAGTATGTACAACCTTTTCTTTCAGCCGTACAAACGCCGCTTCCATATCGTTTTCGGTGAAATCTTCAAGAACCACGATAAATTCATCGCCGCCTATACGGAAAACGTTATCTTTGCCGAACACCTTTTTGATGCACATTGCGGCGCCGGTTATCATCAGGTCGCCCTCTTCATGACCGTACTCGTCGTTAGCGCTTTTAAGGGCGTTTATATCAAATACGGCGATAGAAAAACGCACCGAGCCTTCCGCTATCCGCCGGTCAAGATCATGCACCAGTTGCAGATACGCCGTTTTATTGCCGACGTCGGTCATGCCGTCGGTATACGCCTTGATATGCACGTAGTTAATATACTGCTTCAGGTTGACCTTGATAGCCTGAACTTCCAAAGAAAGCCTCTCTATTCCGCTGTCTGCGTTTTTCAGTTTATTGGATATCTCGTTTTCCGCTTTGAGCAGTTTTTTAGATTCGCCGGCGACCTGCGAATAATCGGATTCCGCGTGAATTTCCTCCAAAAGCGTACCGACATCCGCGGCGATAGACATCGTTTCCTTGTTGATACGGTCGAATTTTCTTTTAAGTCTTAACGTAGCGGTAAGCACTATTCCACCGCCCACGATAAGCGAAATGCCGCAGGCAAGAATGATATAGACGGTATTCTTTTTCATTTGTACGTTATACCATTCCGCGTCGAAATCAACGCCGACAATACCGCCGATTTCACCGTTTGAAGCCCTGACCGGGCAGTAAGCGGTATAATACGTACCCCATTCGTCGGTTACCTCATCTTTGTCAACCGCCGCTTTGCCCTTCCCGGCGGTAACCAACGCTTCCGAATAAACGACTTCTTTCCCGTACGGAGCCGGTTTTTCCTTATCCGCGTCGGCTATAAAAATAAACTTGCCGTCTTTCGCCGGACGTACAACGTATATGTACTTAAAATCAAAATTATCGGCAAATATGTTCAGCTTATTTATCACCGCCGCCTGCTTGGGACCGCCGTCATCCTCGGCGGAAAGCGCCGCAAGTTCATCACCGTCAAGCGTGGCGCCGGCGGTTCTCGCAACGCTGAGCATAGAATCGTCAATAAGCGACTTGACAGACGAGCGCGACTGAACCGCAATGAACATACCAAGAATTATATTTATTACAAATAGCGAAACCACTGTCATTACCGCTGATTTGGCGGTATATGTGAATCTCTTTAATATCATCAAAATCTCCTCGAAATTGATTGTACGGTACCAAAAGGCAACGCATAGTTACTATTATGATACAACTATTTATTATAAAAGTCAAATGTTTATTGCAGAAAGCAATATACGGCAAAAAATATCCGCGCTTCCGCAAAAGCGGAAACGCGGATGTCAGTCTTCGTATAGCCCATATCGGTCAATCAAGTCCCACGCGCGGCTTCCCTATAAAAAACAACGCGACCGTACCGGGTCCTGAATGCGAAGCGATTATGGTACCGATATTTGAGAGTTTGATTTCAGGCAGCTTTGGAAAGGTCTTTTTTAAGAGTTCGACCGTTTCGTTTGCCTCTTCAATACAGTTTGAATGGCATATAACGCATTTTCCGGCGTAATTGTTGCCTTCAGACACGTCTTCAAGCATGGTTTCAACGGTCGTTTTTATGGCTTTTTTCTTGCCGCGGACTTTACCGTAAGCAATAATATGACCGGTTGAATTAAGGTGCATTATCGGGCAAATGCCGAGTATCGTAGCCACGGTCGCGGCGGCGCCCGAAACACGCCCGCTGCGCTTAAAATATTTGAGGTCGGTCGAAAAAAACTGGTGATGAATACACGCCTTGTTTTCTTCGAGCCAGTCGACGACCTCTTCAAACGGCTTACCCTCATCGCGCATATCAGCCGCCAAATCAACTAAAATACCGTAACCGCCGCAGGAGCATAGCGAATCAATGACCTTTACCGTTCTGCCGGGGTATTTTTCTTCAAGCGATTTTGCGGCTTCAACGGCGTTGTTTACCGATGGTGACATACCCGACCCCATCGCGATATGAAGTATGTCGCCGTCGTAAAGTTTCAAGAGAGATTCAAAATAGTTTGTGTATCTGTAAACGTTAATCTGTGAAGTTGACGGAAATTTGCCGTCATTCAAAAAACCGTAAAAGCGGTCGAGCGCTTTGGGGTCGCGACCCATATCGTCGTCATACTCCACGCCGTCTACGGTGTAAGTATAGAAAAGGACCTCGATATTCCGTCCGGAAATATAGGAAAACGGCAGGTCAACAGTCGATTCACACGAAAGCAAAAAAGAATTCATAAGACACCTCGAAAGCTTTTAATTTTGCATTACTGCTATCAACAAAATTATTTTATAACATAACCGCTGCCCAGTCACCCTACCGCAAAAAAAGCGGCTCTACCGATAAGTCTTTACCGAATAGAGCCGAAACGATTTGTTCTACTTACAGTAGATATGCATTAAAAAAGCCGATAAATCAGGCGTTTTCAAATATACTTTACAGCGGGCAGGATACCCTTTTCATCGATATCGATAACGGCATAGCTCGGTTTTCCGTCGCGCGGAAGCGCGAGCGAGCCGCTGTTTATAAGATACACACCGTCTTTATATACGGCGGAAGCGATATGCGTATGCCCGTAAAGCGCAATACTCGCCCCGACGCCTTTCGCCGCCGAAAGCATACCGTCGACGCCTGATTTTACGCCGTACCTGTGACCGTGTGTAAAGAAAACCGAAACGTTTTTATATTCCGCGATATCAAAAAGCGGATAATCGGAAAAATAATCGCAATTACCGTGAACTATATGAAAAACCCTATCGGGAAATTCCGGCATTATTTCCTTTACGTCGCTCACAACGTCGCCTAAAAAGAAAACCTCTTTCGCCTCGCTTTCGCGCCGCAGAACGCGGTAGATAAGCGAAGAGCGGCCGTGAGTATCGGAAATTACCGCCAGCCTCATAAACATCCGCCACCTTTCATACATATAATGTAGCAAACAACACTTTTGGAGGATATTATATGGATAAAAAAATGAATATTGATAAGCAAATACTGCTTAAAGCCATTGTAAACGCTTCCGGTAAAAAAATCAATAAAAACGCCGTGGATTCGGCAAAAAAAGGCGATATCTCCGCGCTTGTGAACACTTTGAGCGCGGAAGACCGCAAGAAACTCGGCGCGGCGCTCTCAAATAAAGACGAGGCGCGGCGCATACTCGCGACAAGTAAGGCAAAAGAAATACTTAAAAATCTTTCGGGCGGAAAAGACAATGGATGACCTGAACCGGAAACTCGAAGAAATACTATCCGACCCTGAAAGCATGAAAAAAGTGCGTATGATGGC
Organism: Clostridia bacterium; assembly: GCA_017554125.1. Taxonomy (GTDB): domain Bacteria; phylum Bacillota; class Clostridia; order Oscillospirales; family Acutalibacteraceae; genus UBA737. The sequence goes on from JAFZIW010000174.1 coordinate 11,221, forward strand.
GGAAAGTATTTTAGGCGATGAAGACGGCGAAAACGAACAGGACGGCGAAAAAGATAACGGTTACTCGGAAGAATCCGCGCCGCTCGGCGGCGACGACTTAAACCGTATTATGGGCATATTGGGTAAAATCGGAAGCGCGCAGAACGACAACCGCGCAAATCTGCTTATCGCGCTGAAACCGCATTTGAGCGAGCGGCGCAGAGAGAAAGTCGATTCAGCCGTTAAGCTCTTAAAGCTTATTGAAGCACTGCCGCTGTTAAAAGAGGCGGGAATACTTGATTTCGGGTGATAAAATGACAAATGCCGAAAGCAACGTCACGGCGGAAGAAAAAAGACGCGCCGCCGAGCGTATGCGGCAAATGCACGCGCGTTCAAAATTTCAAAAAGAAACCCGCGAACCGAACACCGGCGGGAAAGAATGCGGCAAAAAAGAGACCGGCGGCGTTTCCTTTTTACCGCCGACCGGCATCCCGTTTTTACGCAATTTAAGGCTTGATTCCGACATAACGCTCATCCTCGGTCTGCTCCTTATTCTGACCGCGGAAAGTTCAGATAAACTGTTGCTTTTGGCGCTTTTGTACATTCTTGTTTGAAAACCCGATTTTTTTGCATTATTTTTGATTATGTAAACTGAAATAACCTCAAAAGTTATTAAAGTTATCCACCGCGTAATTAACATTTGCGCGGTTAAAAACGACCTTTTTCGCCGTTTTTCGCGCTTTTTTCGGTGGATAACCATGTTGAAAAGTATAATAATTTTTTATGCAAAAATAAAATGAATAAAGAATTATGTCAATTAAAACCGAACATTTTTTTCTCTTTTTTTACCAAAAATCACATAAAAAATTCTACAAAAAATCCCACCGGAATTTGCTCTTCCGATGGGGTTTGATTTTGCCGCTTTTACCGGTAAATAAATTTTCCGTCGGCGACCTTTTTCAGGTGTTCGCCGTAGGGCGATTTACCGTATCTGTTCGCCGATTCAAGGAGTTGTTCTTTATTTATCCAACCGTTGACGTAGGCTATCTCCTCTATTGCGGATATTTGTATACCCTGCCGCTTCTCAACGACCTTTACAAACTCGCTCGCCTCGCTGAGCGAATCCATTGTGCCGGTATCGAGCCACGCGTATCCGTGCCCGAGGGTTATTACGTTTAACGAGCCGTCTTCAAGATACATACGGTTAAGGTCGGTAATTTCGAGCTCACCGCGCGCGGAGGGTTTTATTTGCTTTGCGAAATCGACCACGCGGTTATCGTAAAAATAAAGCCCGGTAACACAGTAATTCGATTTCGGGTTTTCGGGCTTCTCCTCAATGGATATCGCCTTGCCGTCCTTATCAAACTCAACTATCCCGAAGCGCTCGGGGTCTTCAACATAGTAGCCGAAAATCGTGGCTCCGTTGGTTTTCGCCGCCGCCTCGCGCAAATGCGCTTTAAGCCCGCTTCCGTAAAAGATATTATCGCCGAGCACCATGGCGCAGCTGTCGCCGGATATAAATTCTTCGCCGATGAGAAACGCCTGTGCAAGACCGTCGGGCGAAGGCTGTACCGCGTAGGAAAGACTTATGCCGTATCTTGAACCGTCGCCCAGAAGACGCTCGAAATTCGGCAGGTCGGCGGGTGTTGATATTATAAGTATTTCTCTGATACCCGCGCGCATAAGCGTTGAAAGCGGATAGTATATCATCGGTTTATCGTAGACGGGCAAAAGCTGTTTTGATGTCACCATTGTAAGCGGATAAAGTCGCGTTCCGCTTCCACCCGCGAGAATAATTCCCTTCATACGTTTTCTCCCCCAAAAACGGTTATTTCTATGGAGTTTATAACGACGTCTTCTATCGGTTTGTCATTTGCGCCCACCTGTGTCGCGGCTATCTTATCGACCGTATCCATACCGGATATCACCTGACCGAAAACGGTATGGCGGAAATCAAGCCAGGGTGTGCCGCCGAGCGTTTCATAAGCGTCAACAGTATCCGACGGGAAGCTTCCGCTCATTCCCCTCATCTGTTCAAGCATATTCGCCGGTACTGACGAAGCCTGAACGATAAAGAACTGACTGCCGTTAGTCCCGGGACCGGCATTTGCCATTGAAAGCGCGCCGCGAAGGTTAT
>JAFZIW010000175.1 GCA_017554125.1 Clostridia bacterium
CTGTGACGCGAGCATACTCGGCGAGGGCTCAGGATACGCTACAGCGATAAACAAGAGCGCTCAGACTTCCGGCGGACTTATCGGGTTCCTTAACGCGGGCAGTATTACGCTTGATAATTGCTTCTTTTACGGCACTGCGCCTGAACCGAGGTCGACCGGCATGTGCGGTCCTATCATAAATCATTACAATACAGGAACGGTTGCCTGCACGAATGTCTACTATCTCGGCGATAAAACCGCTGAAGTGAACGGTCAGGAGTTCGGAACATATAAAACCGCGGCAGAGTTTGCCGACGGTACGGTTTTGGCGCTTATAAATCCGGACGCTGACAACCCGGTGTTTGAGCAGACCGGCTCCGCGGCGTATCCTACGCTCGGTGCAAAATACATAAAGAAAGTAAACAAGTTACTCAAAGAATATACCTTTGAGGATCATCCCGGCACGGTGGAAAAATATGATACCGATACCGCGCGTTACACGGCGGACGGGTTTTTCAAAAACACCGACCCGGATAAAAATACGACAGACCCCGATTATTACTATATTGGCACGCGTCTTTTCAACTACGGCGCGTGGAATAACAGCAAAACGCATATACCGCAGAAGGAATTTGCAAACGAAAGTGGCTACGGCGTCGGCTTTTGTCTTACAGCCGGTGCAACATTCATAAACATCCCGAAAACAGATATTGATCCCGAGCTGTTCTACACCTTTACGGTTGATGCAAAGGTTATAAAAACCGTTCCGGACGCAGTTGTTCAGATAGGGCTTTTCAGACCTAACGCCGCCTCGGGCACGCTGGCTTTTCAGGATTCCGACGGCAACACCTATGATACCGCAATTAAAGCGGTCAAAGTGAAACTTGATAAGAAAACCGGGTACACTACATATAAAATTGAGATTTCAGGCGAAGAGATACTTGATTTTTGTAGTGAATATTCCTTCTCGGCAAATTCACTGTTCTTCGGTATCTACTCTCCGCAGTTTATCGGTAAAACAAAGGATGAATATACAACTCACTGCGTTGCGCTTGATAACTTTAAGGCCACTCAGTCGGCAGTTCCGGCGGAGTATGTTCCCATGGCGGCTGTCGCGGCTACCGATATACTTGATGAATCGCTTAAGAAGAATTACGGCGAGCATCTTTATAATTTCATTGAAAATCCGAGCTTTGAAAACGCGATGATCGGCGTTTGGTCAAATCTACCCGCCGGTGTTTCGGTAAAAACCGCGGGTGTGTATGACACTATGTTCGGCAGTAAGTATTTACGCGTATCGGGCGGCTCAAAGATTTCGGTGCCGGTAAATCTTGTAAAGAACAAGTTTTACACCTTCGGTATAAGTATCAGAGGCGCGAAAGGAGCTTCTTATAAAGTGTATCTGTCCGATGCGCCGGACGGCGCGCCGCTTGCCGATATTGACGAGCCGACTCAAAAATTCCTTATTGCTGGAAACGGAACAGGTAATACGGTGCGTAACGGTATTTACTTCCGCAATACGATGAAGTCGGGTACAACACTGTATCTCGTGCTTGAAAGCGTGAAGGGTACTGTCGATTTTGATGAGATAACCCTCACAAATAAAACCGGTTGGGAGAAAAACAAAAACTATTATCCAAAGGATAGAAACAATACGGTATCGGTTGTTGATAGTTCCACCGGAAAAGAAGAAGTAATCACCGTGCCGAGCAATAAGAGTATATACGATTTGATTAAATAGGGGGGATAGTAATGTCAGAAGAAAAGAACAAGAAAAAGAAATGGCTTATTATAATTCTTTCCTCAGTTTTGGCGTTGCTTATCGCCACCGGCGGCGTTGTTTGGTATTTTCTCGAATACTACGGCGACGATGCGCCCAAAAAAGCCAAGAAAAAAGGTCTGATAATACTTACCGAAGAGGAAATCGACAATCCTGACGAAATTATCGACGATATAGATATCGAGCCGGATGATTTTAATATCGATTTTATTGACGAAGATGACTTTGAAGATTTTGATACTCCGCAAATTTTAACTCTTAAAAACAAGACCTCGGTAAACAATAAATTTATGGGCTTCGGCGCGATATACTATCCTTGGATATACTGGAATGACGACGCGGGAAGAAACTACACCGAGGAACAGCGGCAAATCGAACTTAACCGTCTTACCGATAGCGGCGTGACGTGGATAAGAACGATGATTTACGCCCGTTCTGAGTGGTATAACAAGAATACCGGTGTATGGAGTTACAGCGGCGAGCACTATGACGGGTTGCTTAAGTTCTTTAAGGAAATGGATAAGCGCGGCATAGATGTTCTGCTCAATTTTGAGTGGGGCGGAGCTATCCAGCCCGACAGCAGCGGCAATATGACGATTTTTAACGATTCCACGCTTAGTAAAATGGGTACTATGGATGACAGAATCGTTATGTACGGTAACTTCTGCACTTCTTTCACGCAAAAGCTTAAAGAAGACGGTATAAACTGCATTAAATACATCACATTCTTTTCCGAGCCGGCAAACAGAAGGCAACTCGGCGGTCAGTATGGTACTGAGGAGTTTGATACTGTATTTTTGGCAAAAATCGTACCGGCATACACAAAGATTATAAAAACTGTTCATGATGATTTTACCGCTGCCGGAATACGTAAAGATTATAAGTTTGTCGGCAATAACCAGAGTTCTTACTATTATATAAACCTATATACCTGGCAGCAAATGAAGCCTCTGTATGATCCGGTTAAAGACTATATTGATGAATTTGACTATCATTTTTACAACCGGGTTGCCAATCCCAAGGGCGCAACTTATGATGATTTTGTAATAATTCCCGAAACGCATGCTACGGACATTGAAAAATATATGGGTATAAAGTCGAACGATACCTGGATAGATGAATTCAATATAACACACAACGGCGCGGAGGGAAATTTCAGCGCGCTTACGCAGCAATACGGCGCTATTTTTTCATTGAAAGACGATCCTTATACCGCGACACAAATCGGCAACACTCTTTTAGCTTTCCTTAATTGCGGCTATAAAACCGCGAGCATATGGACATTTATAAATACTTTGTGGCCCAATTCCACTCAAACCGGAGGCGAGTTTAACGGCGGCGTTATGCTTGACGGGCTTATGCCTAACCTTATGGAGAGTCAGGTGCCGTATAACGCCTATTACGCTTTCTCAATGATTACTCGATACTGCAATAATGCCAAATCGGTTTACGCCTGCGATATGGGTGAGGCGGACGGTCTTGCGGCGTCCTGCGTTTACGATAAGGACGGAAGCGTTACAGTATTTGTGGTCAACAGTAATCTTTTTGACGTTGAATTCAAAATGAATTTTGAAAATAAACTTTCAAAATGTGTCCTTTACAGGCATTTATACGACCCGGAAACATTTGAAAGCGATACTTCTGCCAAACCTATCGGCGTTGACCGTGCGCTTATTAACGTAACCGGCGGGTTTGCTGATAAAATCCCGTCCGGAGCGGTTGCGGTTTACACGACGTCTAAAAAATAAACCACGTGACAATGGACAGGTGGGCTTTCCTGCCTGTCCGCCTTTGTAAAAACAGTTGTTTATCAGGTGATTTTCTATTATGGAGTGTCTAAAAGACTATATTTTTTCCGACAAATTTATAACAGAAGAAAAAGAAGTGTTTGAAATCACTTTTCTCAACAAAGGCGGGGAAAGGCGTGTATTAACGTCGTCTGAGCTTTCCTGCGTGAATACTTCCAGTGACCGATATATTTTCAGTAATCCGGATGTTTTTGACGGACAAATAAGCGTTATTAAATACACGGAGTGTCAAGGATGCTCCTTTAAGATATCTGTTATGAATAATACCGACCTTATTATTGAGTCGGTAAAGTTTCCCATACTCAGAATTCCGTGCAAACTAAAAGGTGACGGAGGGGACTGCTCGATTTTCTGGCCGTCACTTGAAGGAACGCTTGTGGAAAACGCCGATGATAACAAATACTATTCTAACGCCGCGGACAGATTCGGCGGCGGTTATACGGGTCTTGCGCCCGCCGGTGTTTCAATGCAATTTATGGCGCTGTATTCGGATGATTCCGGACTGTATTTCGGAACGCACGATAACGATTGCAATTTCAAAGATTTTGAGTATTACTTTGAGGAAAACGGCGCGGTCAGGCTTGAATGTACGCATTTTACCGGCGGTTGTAAAGATTATTCAATGCCGTATCCCGTTGTTTTAAGAGAATTTAAGGGAGACTGGCAGGACGCCGCCGAGATATATCGCGAATGGCTCTACACTTCCGGAATGATTCTGCCCGAAAAGCTTAAAGACAGAACGGATCTGCCTGAATGGCTTTTTGATTCTCCGGTTCTTATGATTTATCCGGTGCGCGGCAATACAGATAAAGATTGTGACGCCGATATGTCGGAAAACTGCTATTATCCGTATTCGAACATCTTGCCGGTTGCCGATAAGTATTCAGAAGCTTTCGACAGCAGAGTTATGGCGCTTATGATGCACTGGGAGGGAAGCGCTCCCTGGTCTAATCCTTACGTATGGCCGCCGCACGGCGATATCGGCGATTTTGAACGAACTGTCGAAGAACTACATAAAAATAATAATCTCATCGGCCTTTATGCCAGCGGTATAGGTATAACCACTAAGAGCGTTAAGGACAGTTCATATGATATAACCGACCGTTATATCGGCGAAAACTGGAATGAGGCGACCTGCCGTAACAGTAAGGGCGAGGAAATAAGAGTTTCAGAGTTGTCTTTTGTAAGGGACGGCTTTGAGGTGTGTCCGTATTGTGAAAAAACCGTGGATGTAACTGTAAAGGAAACGCTTAAAGTTGCTATGGCGGATGTAGATTATTTTCAGGCGTTTGACCAGAATATCGGCGGTATGTCTCATTTTTGTTGGAGTAAGGAGCACGGTCATCCCGCGGCGCCCGGCAGGTGGATTACCGACAGTATGATAAAAATGCTTAAAAGCATTCGCTGTGAAATTAACCGCGCCGGTAAGAATATGCTTATCGGATGCGAACTTGCCGCGTGTGAACCGCTTATGAAATATCTCACCTGCAATGATTTACGTTGGTTTATAACGCTCAGGCAGGGAAGACCGGTTCCGGCTTATAACTATATTTATCATCAGTATGTTTGCAATTTTATGGGAAATCAGAATGAACTTGAAAAGACTACCGATTTCGATGCCGCTCCCGACAATTTACTTTACCGTACTGCGTATTCGTTTTTAGCGGGAGATATTCTTTCAATTACATTAGGCGATGGCGGAAGAATCAATTGGGGTTGGAATGCGCCGTTTTGCGATGATTTCCCTGAAAGCGAGCATCTAACGGAATTTATTAAAAACGCAAATAATTGGCGTAAGAGTTTTGCAAAAAAATATCTATTTTTCGGAAAACTGCTTAAAACGACGCCGGCTGACTGTAAGAAAAGCGTGGCTTTCGTGACTAAAAAAGGTCGGATAATAGAAGACGGCGTAATACTAAACAGAAAATATATGGCTGATGACGGTACTGTTGCGGAATTCTTTGTAAACAGAACTTTCAGTGAACAGGAATTGCGTTTAACCGACAGGTGCGGTAAACTCTATTTAACACCCGAAAAGTACCAGGGCGTAACCGACACTATAAAGTTGAAACCCGGCGGGATATGTTGTATAGTTGATATATAAAAATCTTGCAGGCGGAGATTGTACGCATGAAATATCCGGAAAAGCTAAAAAATATAATTGACGTAACAAAAGCCCCGTATTATGCAGATAATACGGGTAAAACTGATTGTACGGCAATTTTGCGTCAAATACTTGATGATTTGCTAAACCGCGAAATTGAGGGCGTTTTAAAAACTGAAAAGAAGTTGCATTCACTCGGGGAAAACGACGTTTATATTGGGTTTGAATCAAGAATCGAGAAAAATCTTGTGCGCGTCATTTTCCCTGAATTTGTGCCGGATGCAAGGATAATATACTTTCCTAAGGGTATTTATCTTGTTAGCGATACCGTAACATATACTCACAAAAATCTTAAAAATATTTTTGATTCAAAGCCGGGATTCGAGTTGAGCCGCGGAATACATATTTTAGGTGAGAGTAATTCCGAAACAGTAATAAAGCTTAAAGATAATTCCGTTGGTTTTGATGTTGGCGCGAACAAACCTGTAATCAGTCTTATAAACTGTGACGGCTGTCTCGAAAAGGAAACGTCCAACGTTTCTCAGCTTAACACCGTAACCGATTTAACAATAGATTGCGGTATCGGTAATCCCGGCGCGGTTGGTTTAAGGTTTATAGCAAATAATTCGGGCAGTATTTCAAACGTTTCGGTAATTGGCAATAATTCCGATACCGGCATTCAACTTGCGGTTGGAAGCGAGGGAGTATTCAAGAATATTTCGGTAAGCGGATTTCATACCGGCGTATTTGCAAACAAAACTTCCGTTTGCGTGCTTAAAAATTTTGTCTTTGATGATATATCCGACGCGACCGTGCTTACCGGTCGCGCGTCGTTGACCGTGTGCGGATTTGAGGAAAAAGATATAAAGAAAATAAAGTTTATCGGCGAAAACGGCAACTATGCTATAATCGGCGGCGATTCAACGCTTGATTCCGTGGAAAATACCGTTTATGTTGCCGACAAAGCAGGCGGCATTTATGAGAACGGTCGACATATCGGCTATTTGAATGTATCGGAGAATAAAGTAGCTCTTGAAAGCGAGTCCGCTGACATTGCGGAAAATTATGCCGTGGTCGAAGACTATGGCGCTGTCGGTGACGGCAGTGTTGATTCCACCGCCGCAATACAAAAAGCATTTGATAGCGGTAAAGAAACAATACTGTTTTCAGGCGGTCATTATCTTGTGAGCGGCGGTATAAACGTTCCCGCGACGGTAAAAAGAATTGATTTTATGTTCTGTGATTTCTTTGCGGGCGAAAACCTTATCGGCGGCAAAGCGAATGCGCTCTTTATTATAAACGAAAGCAACAAAAAGCCGCTGATTGTTGAGCACTTATATACGTTTGAACAGTTTTACGGTCATTTCCGTCTTATCTGTCACGCCGCAAAACGGGACCTTGTTTTGAGAGATTTGCATACCCAAACGGCGGCAATGTATTATAATACCGTGGCGGGAAGTAATGTTGTTATTGATAATTGCGCCTGTACGGTGGGCACCTATTCAAATGACTGTATTATATCGAGAAAAGGCTTCAAACCGGAGTTTTGCGAAATGATACCTTATGAATTTCACGGACAGACCGTCACGGCGTTTAATCTTAATCCGGAGCGCGCCGATGAAGAGGTGCTGAACGATAACTCAAAACTGACGGTTTACGGTTTTAAGGTTGAGGGCCCGGGAACCGCGATTAAAACCGTAAACGGCGGGGAAACGACCGTATTTGTCTTTTCTTGCGGTATCGGTGATATAACGGCAAAAAACGCTTTGTTTGATAATGATAATTCCGACGTTATGCTTTTTGGCGGTAAGATTTTCGGCGTTACCGATCAACTTGACTATAATCTGATTTTGCGTTCTGAAAAAGGCGGCAAAATAAAGAAAGTTTACAAAAGTGAACTCACTGCGATTACAAAGCACGGAGTTAAGTATTCGCTTATAGACAAACGGTGATTTTATGGTTGATAAGTTTGATATATTCTGTCAGGTTACGGCATTTGCGCAGTTGGATGACGGAAACCGCTATCCGCTTTCCTTTAAGCGTATGAATAACGGATCGGTTGAGTTTGCCGATGATAATTTGGGTATAGATTTTTCAGCATCGGTTAAATCTTATAAGAGTATTAAATATTTAGAGTTTTCGGCAAATTACAGTCCGCGAAATCTCGGTGAGATTTCGGGTAGAAATCACTTTGATTTTGAATGTACCGTAGGTCTGCACGTTAAAGATATCAGCGATGTTCTACGCTTTTTTGCAACCTATAATAAAAGCGAGTTTTGGGTTCATCCGTTCTTTGGGAAGCTTAACGCTCTGCCGGAATTCACTCAATCGATTCTCGCACAAACAAATAACGGGTATTCATTTTTCACAACTCTCTGTGGTAAAGAATTTGTTTCGACAATTAAAGGCTTTGAAGACGGTTTTGATATTTATGTATGGAATAACTGTCTGCCGAACAGAGTTGATACGCCGGCGCTGGCGTGGGGCGAAGGTAACGATCCGTATAGTCTTCCTTATGAAGTAAATAAAGAAACGTTTTCTCTGCTTGGTAAGGAACCGCTAATGCGCTTAAATAAGGAGTATCCGAAAATTTTTGAGTATCTCGGTTGGTGCAGTTGGGACGCTTTTCACATGGATGTTACTCACGGCGATTTAGTAAGCAAAGCACGCGAGTTTAAGGAAAAAGATATACCGGTGCGCTGGGTTATTCTTGACGATATGTGGGGAGATGTTCCAAACAACAGTATATCTACAATGCAGTCGCGTGAGCTTAACAGTTTTGAGGCGGCGCCGGACCGTTTTCCAAGAGGACTAAAAGGCATAGTAAAAGAACTGAAAGACGATTATAATCTTAAAGTTGGACTTTGGCATCCCGCCACCGGCTACTGGCACGGAATCAACCCGAATTCGCCGCTTGCCGAAGAGTATAAAGATTATCTTTTTTGGTCGACCAAAAAGCAACTCATTCCGCGTTATGAACGGGAAATAATAGAAGAGTATTATGACCGTCAACACGGCTTTTACAGTAAGTGCGGTGTTGATTTTATGAAGGTCGATTATCAGTCGCATCTGCGTTGGTACGAGAAACTCGCAATGCCGATAGGTATGGCGGCAAATAATCTGCATAACGCGATAGAAAAAGCAAACAATAAATACTTCGGCGGCGCGCTTATTAACTGTATGGGTATGGCGACCGAGAATTTTTGGAACAGAAGGAGCGCGGTTTGTCGTTTCAGCGGCGATTTTTGCCCTGAAAACAGAAAGTGGTTTTCCGGTCATATACTCCAATGCGCGTACAATTCCATTGTACAGGGCAGTGTATATTACGGCGACTGGGATATGTGGTGGTCTGACGACACACAGGGCGTAAAAAACTCGGTTATTAAAGCAATGAGCGGCGGTCCGATTTACGTTAGCGACAAACTCGGCAGAAGCAAAAAGGACGTTATTATGCCTACCGTTTTCAGTAACGGCAGGGTTATTCGCCTTGAAAATCCAGCCATGCCTTCGCCTGACTGTCTTTTCGGTGACGCGAGAGAAAACAAAAAAGCGTTCAAGTTGTTTAATTGCCATAATGATAACGGTATTCTTGCCGTCTTTAATATTGACAGCAATGAAGAAGCCGTGTCAGCCAACATATCCTTGAGCGATATGTTGCTTGATGAGAATAAAGAATACTGTGTATATGACTGGTTCCGAAAAACCGCCTTCATAATGCGCGGCAAACAGAATTTCAGTATTAAACTTAAAAACTATGACGATTTTAAGTTATATATTTTTGCTCCCGTTATTGACGGTAAGGCAGTAATCGGTCTTAAAGAAAAATATATGTCGCCGGCAACGTACAAACGGTTGCCTAACGGTGATATTGAGCCGTTTGACTGCGGTGAATTACTGGTATTTAATTCGGATGAGCTGAAAGAATTACAGTGAATCGGGTATGTCGCGGAGGAAATAATTATGAATGAAATATTCAATTACACGTTTAATAATAATGATCCTGATGACGGAATTGTTGAAACCGGCGGTAGACAGTGCGTACGGCTTTTGAATTTTGGTGCCTGGCCGTATATGTCAGAACCGAGTGAAGATTACGGCGAGGGTAGGTGCGCTCTTTGGCATCCGCGCCTTGCCGCCGGCGTTGCAGTGAATAAAAACTTCCGAAAGCAGAACATCGACCGCTATAAACGTTATACGCTTTTTTTGAGAATAAAAGTAATAAATCCGTTGGACGATGCCGTTAAGGTGGGCTTTTTTGCCTCATCGGGTGAGTTTAACGTTCTTAACGAAGGTCCTCTTACCGGAGTAGGTCCGTTTACCGAACTCGGAAAACCGAACGAACTCAGCAGCAGAAGCATTATTAAGGCGTTTGATATTGATTGCAGTAAGCAAACCGACGACTTTTTTGACGTTAAAGTATCGGTGAACGGTGATTATATTCTCGAGTGTTTATACGATTCTTTACCCGAGAGTTACGTCTATGTGGGAATAATGAATTTCAAACATAGAGACAAAGGAGACTATCCCGTTATTGCCATAAGTCAAATCCGCGTTTGCGAAAAGGAATCGTATATCGCGTTTGAAAGTACAAGTCTACAGGTAAATTCCGACTCTGAAGACAGTATTGAAGTTGTTATGAAATTCAGGCATAAGGGACTTGGTGCAAAGGTACAAAACAAGGATAAAAGTTTCCGTATAAACAGTTTCTTTTGCGGACTTTTCAATACAATGGATCTGCAAACACAGATAATACCGGGTAACGAAAGCAGTACAGTTATAATAAAAGGCTTTAAGCAGATACACATCAACGATGAGTTTTCGGTTTCTCCCGTCTTGATCGGCACTGATGATACGGGAAGGCAACAGGCGATATTTGGGGATACTGTGTTGTTCTCGCTGGCGGATCTGTATCGCCGATATTTCGTTGAAAAACGGCAGTTGCCTAAATCAATTATGAAATGGTTTACGCCGGACAGCGCGGCAAAAATCAAACTCTATAACAAAACGCCGGTTAATTCCGATTTTTACGGCTTCGGTGCGCTTTATTATCCCTGGATTTACTTAAAAGACCCTTACGGTAGAAATTATACCGAAAAGCAAGCCGAAACCGAACTCGACAGGCTGAAAGCTTCGGGTGTAAGAATAGTTAGAGTAACCCTGTTTGCAAGCTCCGATTGGTATGAGCCGGAAAGTGAGAGCTGGAATTTTTGGGGTAAGCGTTTTGAAGGCATTTTGTGCTCGCTTTGCGGTATTGAGGAGCGCGGAATAGATATTCTGCTTAATTTCGAGTGGGGCAACTCTATGAACGAGCGAAACGCCGTATTCGGTGACGAAAAACTCGCCGCGTTGCCTTTTGATAAACAATGTGAGATTTTTGCAACCTTTGTGCGCGATTATCTTGCGGCGCTCGTGGCAAACGGCATAAATGCCGTAAAATACGTTACGTTTTTTTCTGAACCCGGCAGCGGATTTATAAACGGATATAACGATGAAAAGGGACAAGATTTGCTTGACAGATACAAAAAGTGTATCGGTGCGGTACACGATTCGTTGAAAGAAGCGGGTGTCCGGGGCAAGTATAAATTTATTCTCGGCAACGTTGCTCTTGGAACTGAAATGTGGAATTCAACGTGGCAGCTTTTCGCGCCTATGTATGAAGCACTGGCTCCTTACGGCGACCAGTGGTCGTATCACAATTACAATAAGTACGTATCACAGTATACGAACACGGCACTCAAATTTGAAAATATGATGACCTTTGTTAATGACGATATAAAAAAGAAAACCGGTGTTGCCGCGCAAAACGTATGGATAGACGAATACAACGCAACCGACCGTAATAATTCATGGTTTGAAGTACGCAATGCTTCGCCGTGGAATCCGGTTCATATGATAGCCGGTATGGTCGCCTTTATGAATATAGGTTACAAAACGGTTTTGCATTGGACGTTTACAAATACACTTTGGGTTGGTTCAAGAGGTAATAACGCGGATAACTGGAAGGACGGTTTCCATTGTTGGGGACTTGTACCGAATCCGCTGCAGGAAAAACTCCCATATAACAGTTTTTATGCGTATCAAATGGTCGCATCGCATATTTTGCCGGGCAAAACTTACCGCGGTGATAATTTTTCCGAAAGCGGTCTGTGCTGTACCGCTTGCGAGAGTAAAGACGGGGATTATACCGTTATTGTCGTCAACTCCAACGTTTCGGATATGCCGTTTGAATTATCGTTTGAAAAAGAATTTGACGGCAAAACCTTTAATCGCTATCTGTTTGAAGGCTTGAAGCAATACCGGAACGATAAGGAAACCGCTATTTTGCCGAGCAAGGAGTTCAAAAATGTTTCTTTCCATATCAAAGATATGATACCGTGCGGGTCTGTTGCGGTATATACGACAATTAAGGAGTAATCAGAAATAATTGCTGATATGAATTATCAGAATCAGCCGGTTTTTCGGAAAACAGGAGATTATACTATGTCGGTAAAATACTTAAGCGAAGAAAAAATATTTGTTTTACAAACAAAAAATACAACCTATGCCTTTTCGGTTTACGAGGAAACGCCTAAATATGAAGGCGCTACGACCCGCAGGACTCTAAGAAGTCTTTACTGGGGTAAGAAAATTGAACGGGCAGAGGATTTTGTGCGTCCGTTTAATTGGCTTATTAACGGCTACAATGACGGCGGTAAGCAGTCACATGAACGGTATGCGAGCGAATACGTGGGAGCGGGCGGTCTTTTTTACAGCGAGCC
>JAFZIW010000176.1 GCA_017554125.1 Clostridia bacterium
AGATAAACTTGAAAATGCAAAGCAAAAAATTGAAATTTTAACCTCTGACGGGGGCGGTTCCGATGATTGACGGTATACTTGAAGAATACAGAATTAAAATCGAATCGCGCCTTGATATGTTTAACGCCCTGCCAGGGCAACCGTATGACCCCGTTATAGATGCGGCGAGGTACAGTCTCCTAAACGGTGGAAAGCGTATTCGACCCATAATTCTGCTTGAATTTTATAGGCTATGCGGCGCCGATGACGACTGTGCGTATAATTTTGCCTGCGCTGTTGAAATGGTACATACCTATTCGCTTATTCACGATGATTTACCCTGTATGGATGACGACGATATGCGGCGCGGCAAACCCTCATGCCATATACGGTACGGCGAGGGAATGGCGTTGCTTGCGGGCGATGATCTTTTGACCGAAGCGTTCGCCGTATGCGCTAAAACGCTCGGCTTGCCGCAAGAACGCGTCGTCAAGGCGATTTCATATTTAGCTTCGGCGGTAGGAAGTTCCGGTATGATCGGCGGTCAGGTCATTGATACGTCTGTTTCGGTTGAAAATGAACAAATGCTGTTTCGTATGTATTCTCTTAAAACCTGCGCGCTGATTCGAGCGGCGGCGGTTTGCGGTGTGATTCTTGCCGGCGGTAGCGATGAACAGTTAAAATCAGCCGAGAATTACGCGGAGAATTTAGGACTTGCATTTCAGATTATTGATGATTTGCTTGACGTTGACGGAAATTCCGAGGTTATCGGTAAGCCAGTCGGCAGTGACGATAAAAACGGAAAAAACACCGCTGTTCGTTTGCTCGGTGAATCGCGTTGTCGCGCGTTAGCCAATCAGTATACCGAGAACGCGTTATTGGCGCTTAATTCTTTTGACGGTAATACAGAAACACTTAAAGCACTTACTGAATTGCTTCTTATACGCGAAAAATAATTTCAGGTGATATATTTGGATAACAGTATTTTAAGCGGTATACACTCTCCGCAAGACCTGAAAAAACTTAATAACACGGAACTTGAAAAGCTGTGCGTTGAGATACGTGAAACGATAATTCAGACCGTTTCTGAAAACGGGGGACATCTTGCTTCAAATCTCGGTGCGGTCGAATTGACCGTTGCCTTACACCGCGCTTTTAATTCACCTGACGACGCGATAATATTTGACGTCGGTCATCAGTCTTATGCACATAAGTTATTGACGGGAAGATACCCCCAATTTGAAACTTTACGCAAAAAGGACGGACTTTCAGGATTTATGCGCCCGGGCGAAAGCGAATATGACGCTTTTGTTACGGGCCACAGCAGTAATTCAATATCGGCGGCATACGGCATTTACCGCGCTAACGTTACGCTCGGCAAGCAGGCCACCGCCGTAGCGGTAATCGGTGACGGCGCCATGACCGGCGGTATGGCTTATGAGGCGTTGAATAACGCCGGCGGAAAAAAGAGCAAATTTATTGTTGTTCTTAACGACAATAAAATGTCTATTTCAAAAAATGTCGGCGCGGTTTCGCGCTCGTTTATGCGTCTTCGCAACGGCAAGCGATATCACAGATTAAAGTTTGCCGTTGGTAACATACTCCTTAAATTCGGCTTTATCGGCAAGGGAATTTACCGTTTTATCAATAAAATAAAAGACGCGGCGAGGAGTTACGTTTACAAAAACAATATTTTTGCCGCTCTCGGTTTTAACTATTTAGGACCGGTTGACGGTCACAGTATTGCCGCCGTTGAATCTATTCTTGAAATTGCCAAGAGCTACGACCGTCCTACCGTGGTTCATGTAGTTACCCAAAAAGGAAAAGGTTATTCCTACGCCGAGGAAAACCCGAATGATTATCACGGTGTTTCGCCGTTTAATATAGATTCAGGCGCGGAGAAAACCGTCAAGAGCGATTTTTCGGCAGTAGCCGGTAAAACGCTTTGCGAACTTGCAGAGAAAGATTTGCGGATTTGCGCTATTACCGCCGCGATGACCTACGGTACCGGGCTATACGGTTTTTCCAAAAAATTCCGCGACAGATTTTATGACGTAGGAATAGCGGAAGAACACGCCGTAACCTTCGCGGCAGGTCTCGCAAAAGGCGGTATGATTCCGTTTTTTGCGGTCTATTCAAGTTTTCTGCAACGTGGATATGACCAGGTGCTTCACGACGCAGCAATAGCTGATTTGCCGGTTAAAATACTCGTTGACAGAGCGGGAATCGTCGGTGAGGACGGCGAAAGCCATCAGGGTCTTTTTGACGTTGCCTTTTTGAGTACGGTTCCAAACGTAAATATTTATTCGCCATACAGTTACAGTGAGCTTGCGTACCGAATAAAAAGAACCGCCGAAGACGGCGAACTCGCGGTAATAAGGTATCCGCGCGGCGGCGAGGAATTTGCCTTTGATTTTGATTATTCAAAAGATTATACCTTACTGTCGGTCGGCGCAAAGCAGGCGGTCGTCACTTACGGCAGAACTTTTTCCTATGCTTTAACGGCAGTAAAAAAACTAAAAAATTTTGATATCATTAAACTTAACAAAGTATTTCCTATTAAACCGGAAGTAATTAAACTGATTTCGGGATATAAGACGGTACATTTCTTTGAAGAGGGTATACGCTCGGGCTCGGTCGCCGAGCACGTGGCGTCACGTCTTTTGGAAATTGGTGCGCTTTGCGAATATACAGTCCATGCCGTCGACGGTGAGTTCGTTTCACAGCAGACAACCGCCGAAGCATTGCGTACGTACGGTCTTGATACCGCGGCCATTATTGAGGCGATGAAGCAACAATGAATACGAAAGAAAGAATCGATTGTGCGCTAGTAAGCCGCGGGCTTATTGAAAGCCGCGAAAAGGCAAAGGCTATCATAATGTCCGGGATAGTTTACGTCAATAATCAAAAGTGTGATAAAGCGGGCGATACTGTCTTACCGGATGATAAAATCGAGATACGCGGTGAGAAACTTAAATATGTCAGCCGCGGCGGTTTGAAACTTGAAAAAGCAATAGTATCTTTTGCTATTGACTTAAAAGACTGTATCTGCGCGGATATCGGCGCTTCAACCGGCGGATTTACCGACTGTATGCTACAAAACGGCGCCGCAAAGGTTTACAGTATTGACGTTGGCTACGGTCAACTCGCCTGGAAGCTTCGCACCGACGGCCGCGTTATAAATCTTGAACGTACGAATTTCAGATACATAACTAAAGAGCAGGTGCCGGAAGAACTTGATTTTGCTTCGGTTGACGTCTCTTTTATTTCACTGTCAATGATACTGCCGGTTTTAAACGGTTTACTAAAAAACGGCGCTTTTGCTGTTTGTCTTATTAAGCCGCAATTTGAGGCGGGCAGGGAAAACGTCGGAAAAAAGGGCGTCGTCCGCGACAAAAAGGTTCATATTGAGGTTATTCAAAAGATTATTCAAGTTGCCGTCAGCGAAGGTTTTTCGGTTTTGAATCTTGATTATTCGCCTATTAAAGGACCCGAAGGGAATATAGAATACCTCTGCTTTTTACAAAAATCCGATAACGCGACAGTGACCTCGCGGGCAACTGCGCTCGAAGTTGTCGATGCTTCGTACAGAGAATTAAAGGAAGTGAATTTATGAAGGTTGCGGTGTTGCCGAATCTTGATAAACGCGGTTCAAAAGAGCTCGTTCAAAAACTCGGCATTTTTCTTAAAGAGAACAATATAGATCCGCTTTTGCCGGACAGTATTTGCTGCACCGGCTATACGAGTATGCCTGAAGATGAAATCTTTGACACCGCCGATATAATTGTTACCATTGGCGGCGACGGTACTATTATCCGTTTTGCGAAAATTGCGGCGGAACGCGACAAACCCATACTCGGTATCAACGCCGGAAGAATGGGGTATCTTGCCAATATCGAGCAGGATGAATATGAAATTCTCAAAAAGCTTTCAACCGGCGACTATATAATCGAAAACCGTATGATGCTCGAAATTGAAGTCCGTGACGGCGGGAGTACACTCGGCACTTATTACGCGCTTAACGACGCGGTCATTACCGGCGGCTTTATCTCGCGCATTATAGACGTTACCGCAAGCGTCAGCGGTGATAATATAAGTTACCGCGCCGACGGTCTTGTAGTCGCCACACCAACCGGCTCTACCGCTTATTCAATGTCAGCCGGCGGGCCTATTATCGACCCGGGTATGGACTGTGTTTGCATAACGCCGATTTGTTCTTTTGCGTTGGCGTCAAAACCGATTATTTTAAGCGGAAACAATGAAATAGTTTTTAAGGCAAACTCACGCAAAAAAATCGATATTTATCTTACGGTAGACGGCAGACGTACCGCGAATATTAAACCGCAAACCGAGGTAATAATTAAAAAATCGTCAAGAGTTGTAAAACTAATCAGACTTAATGACAGATCGTTTTATAAAACGTTGGCAGTTAAATTCTTTGATCAGGGGGGTGTAATTCGTGAAAGGAAACCGCTTGGAAAAAATCCTGCAAATAATCAATGAGCGCGTAATACTTACGCAAGATGACTTGCAAGCCGCACTGCTTGAAGAGGGATATAATGTTACGCAGTCTACAATTTCACGTGATATTAAACGTCTGCGTCTAGTAAAGGGTCACGATGCAAACGGGAATTACCGATATATCAGCGGTGCGAAAACCGCCGATTCCGCGTATGATATTTCGCATTACCGCGATATATTTTCAAAATCTGTTATCAGCGTTGAATGCGCGCTGAATGATATTGTAATTAAATGCTATACTGGCATGGCGTCAAGCGTTTGCGTAGCCGTTGATGCCGTGTTTTCAGGCAGAATGCTCGGCACTATCGCGGGTGACGATACAATATTCATTATTGCCCGCAGTGAGCAGGATGCGGAGAATCTTACCGTAGAATTAAAATCTTTCTTTTAAGGAAACTATTTTATGCTTAAATCTTTGCATATTGAGAATATTGCTGTAATTGAGCAAACCGATATTGTGTTTTCTGACGGCCTTAACGTGCTTACCGGTGAAACCGGCGCGGGAAAGTCGATTGTTATTGACGCGATAAACGCAATACTCGGTGAACGGACATCAAAAGAGCTTATACGCGCCGGCGCCGAAACAGCATTGGTTTCAGCGATATTCTGCGAGCTTTCCGGGTATGCAAAAAACGCACTTGAAGACGCCGGATTCAGCGTTGACTCTGACGGTAATTTACTGATTACAAGAACGCTTACGCATTCCGGCGGAACTGTCAAAATTAATGGGCTTCCCGCAACTGTCGGTATTCTTAAAACTATCGGTAAGCATCTTATAAACATTCACGGTCAGCATGATAATCAAAGCCTTTTAGATCCTGATACCCACTACATTTATATTGACCGTCTTGCCGATAATTCGGTCGTTTTACGCGAATATTACGATGAGTTTCATCATCTTAATACGGTTCGTAAGGAACTTTCGGGTTTTGAAACCGACGAAGCTCAAAAAAAACGGGATATAGAACTGCTTGAATATCAGATAAAAGAGCTCACCGACGCCGATATTAAGCCCGGTGAAACCGAGGCGCTCAAATTGAAACTCGATATTGCCCGTAACGCCGAAAATACCCTTAACGGGCTTAAAACCGCATATTCATGTCTAAACGGCAACGAAGACAGCGACGGCGCTTTTTCTTCGGTGCAGAACGCACAAAAGGAAATTGCCAACTGTAAAGGCGAAGAGTTTGAACAGTTAAACGCAAAGTTTTATGAACTGCTTTCGGGTCTTGATGAAGTTACCGTTCAAATCAGGCGCCTTATAAATAACGGCGATGGCTTCGGTATTGATGCTGAATCACTCAGAGCCAGGCTTGACATCATAAGCAGAATTACGCTGAAATACGGCGGCAGTGAGGAAAAAGCCAAAGAGTATCTCGAAAACGCTGAAAAACGTCTTAATAACATTCACCTTTCTGAAACGAGAATCACCGAACTCTCAAAAGAGCTTGACGAATCTACCGAACGTTTGGTTATCCTCGGGAAAAAAGTTACTGCTTCGCGAATCGAGGCAGCGAAAATAGTTGAAAAGAACGTAACTGAAATACTCTCATTTCTCGATATGCCTAACGTTACTTTTAAGGTTTCAGTCGTGCAGGGTAAATATACGCGCTACGGATGCGATAACGTTGAATTCATGATTGGCACTAACGCCGGCGAGGCGATAAAGCCGCTCAGCAAAATTGCTTCCGGCGGCGAACTCTCGCGTGTGATGCTTGCAATCAAGAGCGTACTTGCCGATAAAGATGACGTCGATACGCTCATTTTCGATGAAATTGACGCCGGTATCGGCGGCCGTGCGGCACAAAAGGTCGGTCACCAGTTAAAACAGGTGTCAAGTGATCGTCAAACCGTTTGTGTAACACATCTCGCTCAAATAGCGACGTTTGCGCAAAACCATCTTCTTATAGAAAAATCGGTTAAAGATAACCGTACATATACCTCGGTCAAGCCGCTTGCCGGTGACGACCGTATCAAAGAAATTGCCAGAATTATGGCAGGCTCGAATATGAGCGAAAATATATACAATTCAGCAAAAGAATTGCTTGAAAGGAATTTTTGAAATGCAGATTTATGATGAACTTGTTGCCCGCGGTCTTATTGCCCAGGTGACTGATGAAGAAGAAATCAAAAAACTTGTAAACAACGGCAAAGCCACTTTTTATATCGGCTTTGATCCTACCGCCGACAGTTTACACGTCGGTCATTTTATGGCTCTTTGCCTTATGAAGCGTTTACAGATGGCGGGGAACAGACCTGTCGTGCTTATCGGCGGGGGAACCGGATATATCGGCGACCCGTCCGGAAGAACGGATATGCGCTCGATGATGACTCCCGAAATGATACAGCACAATTGCGAATGCTTTAAAAAACAAATGGAGCGTTTTATCGAGTTTGGCGAAGGAAAGGCGATTATGGTAAATAACGCCGACTGGTTGCTCAAACTTAACTATATTGAAATGCTGCGCGAAGTTGGCGCCTGCTTTTCGGTAAACAATATGTTACGTGCGCGTTGCTATGAGCAAAGAATGGAACGCGGACTTAGCTTCCTTGAATTCAACTATATGATAATGCAGAGTTACGACTTTTATCATCTTTTCAAGGAATACGGTTGCAATATGCAATTCGGCGGTGACGACCAGTGGTCGAATATGCTCGGCGGTACTGAACTTATACGCAAAAAACTCGGTAAAGACGCACATGCTATGACTATTACACTTCTGCTTAACAGCGAAGGTAAGAAGATGGGTAAATCAGCGTCCGGCGCGGTTTGGCTTGATCCCGAAAAAACGTCGCCGTATGAGTTTTTCCAGTATTGGCGAAACGTTGGGGACGCCGACGTGCTGAAATGTATCAGAATGCTTACATTCCTGCCGCTTGAAGAAATTGATAAAATGGATA
>JAFZIW010000177.1 GCA_017554125.1 Clostridia bacterium
ACTTTGTTTCGGTGTTCTCGCAAATATGGATTTTATACTTATCTGCACCTATGAGGCGGACGATAAAAACCCCGAACTAATACTTTATAAAAAACGATAAACTGTTAAAGCGGAGCCACACGGCTCCGCTTTGATATACAAGAAAAATCCGCCTTAAAAAAGGCGGATTTTTAATATGAGTGGGTGCATTATATTATCAAGTGCGGCAGCCTGAAAAAGCGAAAGTTTATACGAATCTCCGGTAGAATAGAATTAGGCAAGCCAAACCGGGAATGCCTTTGCCAAGCCTCTATAAATGCTTTATTGGTTACATAATGCCTCAATTCTTAATCGATAGTGTCAACTTTTAAATCCGGGAAATACTTGCAGAATTCCTTTATTTCTTTGCGATAGTCGCCCGCAATTTCAACAAAATGGTGGATATACGGACCGTCTATAAGGCGGTCTTCTATCTTTTGCAGGTTGCTAAACTCAGCCCAGAGGTAAGTGCCGTGGGTCTGCGGTCCTGTTGTGGTGTTGGCGCAAAGCGGCAGTATCATATACTCGCCGTCCTCACGGTCTATGCGGGCTACGGTGTATTCGCCGTCTTTAGCGCGAAACCACGAACGCTGGTTTACAAGGCGCGCGGTGCTGTCAGTACCCTCTGCCGCTTTTTGGGATAGCGGGAAAGGTCCGCAATGCCAAAGCAGTTCCGCGTTTTTGTTTTCGGGATGGCGCACCGTAAATTCGCCAAAGAGCGGTTTGCCTTCGCCTAACGTGGCGCATTTAAGAAGCACCATTGTAAGCAGCGCGTGCATATCGCTTTCACAGGATACAAGATATCCCATATCGTTTAATATTCCGTAGACCGTACAGGGAGCAAGACCGTCGAACATGACCGGCGTCGCCGTCCAGCACTCGGCGGAAATGGCGTCCAAATTGAATTCATCAAAGAGGCGCTTTACGGTTATAGTATACGCCGCCATACGCTCAACGTATTGCGGGGTAAGGTCGTCGAGTTTATAGTTTTTAAGTATATGATTTTCAATCTCTGTCTTTTCGGGCGGGTTTTCGGACAGTACCGCATTCATCCGCTGTTCGATAAGCGCAAAGTTTATCGGTATCATCTTAACACCGAATTTTTCAAGTAGGTCACCCTCGTTCCACATAACCGAATAGAAAGGCGCGGGGCGAAGACCTATCTGACCGACGCGTATCCCCTTAAAATTTTTGACCATACAGGCAACGCGCACGAAAGAATCAAAGCCCGCCTTGAATTCTTCGCTTTCAACGCGGCAGCAGGGCAAATGTGAAAACGGTATATGAAGCCTTTGCATCTGACGGGAAACGCCGAAAAGACCGCACTGTGAGTCGGTCGGTCGCATACCGTCAACGTAGTATTCGTCGTCAAGCGGCGCCCACAAAAGCACCGGCACGCCGAGAGATTTTGCTATATCCGCCGCCGCTTCCTCGTTGCCGAAATTGCAGTTTATTATAAATACCGCGTCTACTTTTTCAGTCTTAAAGCGGTCTATCACCTTCGCGGCGGAATCGTCGTCAAACACAAGGTTTTTAATACCTATACCCTTTGAATCGACGAACGAAACTTTATCGCTACTGAAATTCTTTTCTATGTAATCAACAAACCGCTTGCCGCGTTCCTCGGCTGAATACCAGGTAAGGAACGTACCGCGCGGGCGGTCGTTTGTGTTTCTGCGCATAGGAAGAAGTCCTATTTTAACGTTGTAATCAAGCATTTATATTGCCCCTTTTACCGTTATTCTGATTCAACCGTGATTTTCGTATAGCCCAAATTATTGCTATGGGCTGTAAGTATCAGCGTTTTTTGTTCTTTTGCCGGTTTTACGGCGACGGTGATTTTACCCATATACATTTGCCGGCTACTGTTCTTTATATTTGCGTGGTCGGTGTTATCCGAGCCGGTGCCTACGATATATGGCTTATCCCCTACCTGTGCTTTTACAAATTCCTCGTTAACGGCCGATACGGCGTCGTCCTCGGTGCTGACCGAGAAGGTAACGAATTCCGCCGCGTCGGGGACGACGTTACCGTTTTCATTCACGCACTCGCAGGTAAAGAGCGCAATATCCCTGCCGTTTGCCTTGAATTCATTGAGCGGCGTTAGTTTCAGCCGCGCGGGCGCGCCGGTGGTAACACGTTTATCCTCACAGACCTTTTTGCCGTCTTTATAGCCGACGCAGAGAAGTTCACCGCTATTATACGGCACTTTCCACTCGCCCCACGAATACTTCTCTATCTGCTTTCTGCCAAGCGATTTTCCGTTGAGGAACAATTCAAGCTCATCGCAGTTGGTATAAACCGGAACGAATATTTCTTTGCCTTCAAGCCCCCCAAAATTCCAATGCGGGACTATATGCACTATCGGCTTATCGAGCCAATAGGACTGATTGAGATAAAACGCGGCTTTCTTGTTTAAGAACATATCGATAGCGCCGGATTTTGAAGATATCGCGGGCCACATTGCCTCGCCGCGGTGGTCAATACCGATCCACTGGAAACGTAAGCGCTGTAATGACTGCCCTTTTCGGCTTTCTCAGTAGGTAAATATCCTTTCGCGCCGCCTTTTTTATCAGCTATTTATTTGACGTATGTTTCTTAATTTCGTCATTTAATTGCCGACGGAAATCAAATAACCGTTTATTTGAAACACACCTGCCGCCTGATTTACAGGCGGCAGGTGAGCCCTGAAAACTTTTATTTAACGGCATTTGCTTTAATACCGTAACGGTTTAACTACAGCTTATAACCAATCACCGTTGAGATTATCGTTGTAGTTCGTGGGTGTGCTGGTGGCAATAACGTCTTCCGCTTCGAAACGGATAACTTCAACTTTTAATTCGTCTATTCTGTTCATATTATTGCCTCCTTAAAGTGACGCCTGATAGGCTATCGCTGCGGTGTAGTAATCATAGAGCGCGCTTACCGCGTTCTTTGCCGCGGCGGATAAACCGCTTGTGAGTACGCCGTGAACGTAAGAGAGACCCGAAAGAGTGATTGAATAACCGGTTCCGTCAACAATACCGTCCACAACAATATCGTCTCCAAACTGTGAAATCGGAATATTGGCGAGATAAAGGTCATAATCGTGAGTCCCAACGTCTCTCGCTATTGTACCTGCATAAGTGGTATTTACGGTTATTGCCGCATCATAGAATATCTTAACAATAAGCGAAGTTCTGGAGTCAAAGTTAAGGGTGTAGCGATATTTACCGTAACCGTTGCCGCTTGTAACGCCGGTAGCGTAGATATCCTTGGCGGCGGTTACGATTTCACCAGCCTTGGCAGTGTAATCATCTGTTCCGTAATCAGCCGCGCGATATTTCGCTAAAGCAACATAATCTGTGCCGGCAACCCAGCTGTTCTTCGGCCCTAAATAATCCTGTGCATAATGGCCGTAGTCGCCTATCGCCTTAACGAGGGTTACCGTCTCAGCCGTGAAGCTTCCGCTGTTGGCTACAACGTAATCGATATAATCCTTAACGGCATAAGCGTCGCCTGTTAACGTATTACCTGCGTAATGGAATGGTACAACTTCCAGATACTGCGCTGATGTCTCAGCAAGTTTTTCCAAGTTGTTCTGTTCGAAAT
>JAFZIW010000178.1 GCA_017554125.1 Clostridia bacterium
GTCTGACATTTAACGTACTTCAAGTTTTTCAAAATAATCTTTCATCTGTCTTGCGTCTTCCGCCTGTGTGCCGTCCGATTCACAGATGAACCGCGTTGAGTCACAGTATTTATATGTAAGCTCCATTACCGGCTCGAAATCGGGACCGTAAACCGTATCTTCAAAGGTAAGGTGGCGTTTTTCGCCGCCGGCGGTATATTCTATCTTCGAGAAATGCGAATGAAAGCTTTTAAGCCTCGCTTCGCCGAGGCGGTCTTTTATCGCCGTGAAAACGCTCTCGTAATCTGCAAAGGTCTTAAAGTATCCTAAATCCCGGGCGTTCAGGTGACCGAAATCTATACAGGGTATGAGCCGTTCGTCGATTTCACAGAGCGAGAGCACCTCGCCGAGCGTACCGAGTTGATTTACCTTGCCCATGGTTTCGGGGCAGATATGTATATCCGAAAGTCCTTCGCTGTCAAGGGCGTTAAGCGAGAGCTTCATAGTATCTATGGCAAGAGTGAGCGCCTCTTTGCGGCTTATTTTGCCGCAGGAGCCGGTATGAACTATTATGCGGTCCGCGCCCATGGCGTTTGCCGCGCGAGCGCTCGACAGGATATAGTTTACCGAATTAAGGCGTTTTTCCTCATCAAGCGACGACATGGAAATATAATACGGCGCGTGCAATGAAAGCGTAATGCCGGCGTTCTTTGCCGCTTCGCCGAACTGACGCGCTTTATCCTCGCTTATATTCACGCCTCTGCCGCACTGGTACTCAAACGCGTTAAGTCCCATTTTCGTAAGGTATTCAGGCACTTCGAGCGAGTGCTTGAAGCCCATTTCAAAAAAACTGTTTGAGTTGCCCGCGGGACCGAACTTTACGCCCAAAAAAATCACTCCTTGTAGTCTTCTATCTTATGAATCCTGAAAACCGTCTTTTCAAGTCTGCGCCTTATTCTGAAACTGAGTTTTTTTTCAAGCTCGATAGGAGTGAGCAGTATTACCTTAACGCCCGAAAGTCTGCCGCCGAGAGTGTCGGTAAATATCTGGTCGCCTACAATGGCGCTGTTTTTCCGCTTTACGCCTGCGCGCTTTGCACCGCGGAAAAAGCCGAAGGGCAACGGCTTAAGACTTAAACCGATGAAATCGAGCCCGAGTTTATCGGCAAACGGCTTTACGCGTTCGGATTTGGCGTTTGAGAGTATCATAAGCTTAACGCCGCCCGCCTGCATTTTACTCATCCACTCCGTAAGACCTTCGGCGAGATGAGTACCGTGGTCGGTGGAAATGGTGTTGTCAACGTCTAAAAACAGGGTGTTGACGCCGAGCATTTTCAAATGTTTTAATTCTATATCGGTTATTCTTTTCAGTTTCAAATGCGGTTTTAAGAGCATATTTACCTCACAGACCATTAAAAAAATAA
Organism: Clostridia bacterium; assembly: GCA_017554125.1. Classification (GTDB taxonomy): domain Bacteria; phylum Bacillota; class Clostridia; order Oscillospirales; family Acutalibacteraceae; genus UBA737. The sequence continues at coordinate 1,403 of JAFZIW010000178.1, forward strand.
GGCGGTCGCTTTGCGGCCGCCTACCTCTTGCAAATTAACGGAACTTCCTCTTGCGAGCAGCCTCCGATTTCTTTTTGCGCTTTACAGAGGGTTTTTCGTAATGCTCTCTTTTGCGAACTTCCTGAATTACTCCGTCCTTGGCGGTCTGCCTCTTAAAACGGCGTAAAGCGTTGTCAAGAGATTCATTTTCCTTAACTTTTACCTGACTCATTAAAATTCCCTCCCTCCGCAAAAATTAGGCGTATGTAGATACACAAGTATTATACTATAAATAAAGCGTCTGTGTCAAGAGCAATTTGGACAAGTATTGATAAAAAACATTTTTTGTAAAAAACGGGAGTCTCATGTTAAAGTGAGACCCCCGTTTAAAGTTTGATAGCACTTTGGCTTGATTTTAATCGATTATATTCAAAAATACGGCTTTGAATATTGACAGTAATCCGTCGTCGCCCAAATTCTTCAAGTCTTTTGGGAGTTGGGCCTTACACAAGACAGGGGACGGTTCTGCGTCTTGCAGTTCGGTAGCAGAATTTCAGAAATTAAACAATTCTCAAAAAGAAAAGCTAATTAAAAAATTCCATAAGAACGGCATTTCAATACGGCAAATATCGCGTTTATGCGGACAATCCAAAGGAGTTGTAAAAAGGTGCCTGAAATAACAACAAGACGTGGAACCGTCCCCTGTCTCTGTCCCCTGTCTCTCCTGTGCTCTCCTAATTAGGCTCGTCACAGCTTACGTTAAACAAAGTGCATAAATGATATAGATATAACGCTCTCTGCCGGTATAAACTGTACTTATAACTACTCACACCCGATCCTGTTGCGCTTCCACCCGTATAAATCCTGTTCATCAGTTTTTGCATCGTCGCTATCTCAACGTACGTATTTTTTTCCCAATTTTTCTGATCTTCAATCAATGCGTCTTTCCAACCATCGAATAAACTTATAAACTCTGCAATATCGTCAGTGAGTTCGCCATCCTTGCCAGCAAAAACTTTTTCATCATCGATTTCCATAAGAATTCCATAGTAATACCGAATATAACCGTCCCAAATTGATATAAATTTTTCTTTGATAATTTCCTCTTCGTATCGGCTTACTGTATGTGCTTTACTCATCGCATCCTTGCATGATATATCAAGTGGATAAACCTTGCTGTTAAACTCGTCAAACGTATCAAACGAGGATGGTGTTGCTTTCTCTGAAGCCAAATCGATTTCAGAATCTGAGTTTGATTCGGACGTATGCAATTTGTTGCAGGCAGATAGAACGATCGCCAAAGCAAGAATTACGCAAAAAGAAATTATCGTTAAAACACGTTTTCTCATGACCACACCTCAATAATATCATATCCACTAAAAATCGTCATATATTCCGATGCTGGCGTCTTATTTCCATCCCAAACCATTTTTCCCGATAATAATGCGTCTGCCATTGCTCCAATGCCAACCAAGTGGCAAGATGCCAATAAGCCGGATTTTGTCACAAGAACTCCACAGTATGAAGTTCCAATATATGTGTCTAGTCCATAATATCTGATATAGTTTTCAGTGTAAATATAACACATGTTTTAATATGTGTCAACAATGGAGTAACACAACAGAATCGTCCCATGTCCTTTGTTTGTTTAGTATCTTTCATCTTACCGCTTTTGAGTTGTTTTTCAATTTCTATTTGTCACCCATCAATTGTATCATAACAAATTTGGACAAGTATTGATAAAAAATTCGATATTCGGTTTTTCGCAAAAATACTTGACATTTTTTAGCAAGGCGATATAATGAATATGTAATCATTTGAACAATCGTTCAAATGAAAGAGGGTTTAAGGGGCGATATTATGGCTGATATAAAAAAACCGGGCACAGAAGAGAGCTTACAGGAAAACGGCGTGCTTCACGGCGATTTAGTGCAGAGTGTGCAGGCGCAAATGCCGGATATTGATATACTTTACGACCTTGCGGAGCTTTACCGCATTTTTGCGGACAGTACCCGCATACGTATTTTATACGTCCTCTTTGAAAAAGAGGTTTGCGTATGCGATATCGCGGGGATACTCGATATGACCGTTTCGGCGGTATCTCACCAGCTTCGCGTGCTTCGCGCCGCGCATCTCGTGCGTTTCAGGCGCGAA
>JAFZIW010000179.1 GCA_017554125.1 Clostridia bacterium
CTCGTCTGTGGCAATAGACCAGTTGTTATGTTTGCCGCTGCCGTTTACGCCCGCGAACGGCTTTTCGTGTAAAAGACATACAAGACCGTGCTTTGCGGCGATTTTTTGCATAATTTCCATTGTTAGCTGGTTGTGGTCGGTTGCAACGTTTGTAGTAGTATAAATCGGTGCGAGTTCGTGTTGCGCCGGCGCTACCTCGTTATGCTCGGTTTTAGCAAGAATACCGAGTTTCCAGAGTTCTTCGTTGAGCTCTTCCATATAGGCCGCAACGCGGGGTTTAATTACGCCGAAATAATGGTCGTCCATCTCCTGACCTTTGGGCGCTTTTGCACCAAACAACGTTCTGCCGGTAAAGCGTAAATCGGGGCGCTTATCATACATTTCTTTTGTGATCAGGAAGTATTCCTGCTCAGGACCTACCGACGAGCGAACGCATTTTGCAGTATCGTTACCGAAAAGGCGTAAAATGCGCATTGCCTGTTTATTTAAAGCTTCCATTGAGCGCAAAAGCGGTGTTTTTTTATCAAGTGCCGCACCGCCGTAGGCACAAAATGCGGTAGGTATGCAAAGCGTTTTACCTTTAATAAACGCGTAAGAAGTCGGGTCCCAAGCGGTGTAGCCGCGTGCTTCAAAGGTTGCGCGAAGCCCGCCTGACGGGAAGGAAGACGCGTCCGGCTCGCCTTTAATAAGCTCTTTGCCCGAAAACTCCATTATTACGCCGCCGTCGGGGGAGGGGGAGATAAAACTGTCGTGTTTTTCGGCGGTAATGCCGGTAAGCGGCTGGAACCAGTGTGTAAAGTGGGTAGCGCCTTTTGAGAGCGCCCACTCCTTCATAGCGTCCGCCACGGCGTTGGCAACGCCGATATCAAGCGCCGCGCCCTCGTCAATGGTCTTCTTAAGCGAAGCATAAACCTTAGCCGAAAGGGTAGCTTTCATGACTCTGTCGTCAAATACTAAACTTCCGAAATAATCCTTTACCGTTTTCATAAATCAAAACTCCTTTTTGCGAAAAAGAGAAAGCGCCTCCCGTGTGAAAACACGAAAGACGCCTTTGCCTTTTTCCTTATTAAAATGAGATAACGGCACCTATGGAACCAAATTCCAAAGACGCCGTTGCCTTTCTATGGACGCATTATACAACCGGGGAACTTATTTGTCAACCCCTTTTTTGAAAAAAATCTATTTTCCCCTTGACAAACGACTGACGCGCGCGTATAATATGTGGCAATGAGCAAAGGCGTTCATTTTAAGGCGGATTTTCTGCCCTGAAATGAGCGCTTTTTTATTCTGTTTTTTTGAAGGTGAAAAGAAATGAAACGAGAAGGCGAAGTAAGAATACCGTCCGGCTGTGCTATTGCGGCGGTGATTTCAAAATCGGGCGAGCGTATGACCGCGGAAAGAATCATAGACGCTATGAAGCCTATGCACGACCGTTCAAACGGACTCGGCGGCGGTTTTGCCGGTTACGGGATTTACCCCGAATATAAAGACCTATATGCTTTTCATATGTTTTTTGATTCCCGCGCTACCCGTAAGGACTGCGAGGCATTCTTAAAAGAACATTTTGAAATTGTAAAAAGCGAAATAATACCCACAAGAAAAATGCCCGAAATCACCGACGAGCCGATTATATGGCGATATTTTTTAACGCCGCTTCCTTCGGTGCTGGCGCACCTGCAACTCGACGAAAAAGAGTTTGTGGCGCGCACGGTTACCAAAATAAATACCGAAATGGCGGGCGCCTACGTCTTTTCAAGCGGTAAGAATATGGGTACGTTTAAGGCGGTAGGTTTCCCCGAGGACGTAGGTATTTATTATAAACTTGACGAATACGAGGGTTATTCCTGGACCGCGCACGGCAGGTACCCTACAAACACGCCCGGTTGGTGGGGCGGCGCTCATCCGTTTACATTACTTGACTTTTCGGTAGTGCATAACGGCGAAATATCCTCTTACGACGCTAACCGCCGGTTTATAGAAATGTTCGGCTATAAATGCAATCTTCAAACCGATACCGAGGTTATAACCTACATACTCGATTACCTTGTTCGCGTACAGGGGCTGACCCTTAGCGAGGCGGCAAGCGTTATAGCGGCGCCGTTCTGGAGCACGATAGCGAATAAAACCGATAAATACGATAAAGCAAAACACGAATATCTTCGCACGGTTTTCCCGAGCCTGCTTGTAACAGGACCGTTTTCAATAGTTTTAGGTTTTTCCGGCGGACTTATGGCGCTTAACGACCGGCTTAAACTTCGCTCAATGGTAGTAGGCGAAAAGGGCGATAAAGTCTTTATAGGCAGTGAGGAAGCGGCTATCCGCACAATGGAACCGGATCTTGACAAAATCTACGCTCCCGCCGGCGGCGAACCGGTAATAGTTAAAGTGAAAGAAGGGAAATTCTAATGGCAGTTAATTTCATATATCCCGAATTTGAAGTGGAAAGAAATAAAGACCGCTGTATAGCCTGCCGCGTTTGCGAGCGGCAATGCGCTAACGAAGTGCATTACTTTAGCGACGAATACGGCGTTATGCTCTCGGACGAAAGCAAATGCGTAAACTGTCAGCGGTGCGTATCGCTTTGTCCCACGCGCGCGCTTAAAATCGTAAAGAGCAACTGTCGCCTTCGCGAGAACGCCAACTGGCAGGATGATACCGTTAAAGAAATATACAAACAAGCGTCAAGCGGCGGCGTTTTGCTTTCCTCAATGGGCAATCCCAAACCGTTGCCGGTTTACTGGGATAAAATACTTATAAACGCCTCGCAGGTTACAAACCCGCCGATAGACCCACTCCGCGAGCCGATGGAAACCAAGGTGTTTTTAGGCAAAAAACCGACCGAGATAAAGCGGCTTAAAAACGGGAAAATCAAATGCGAGCTTCCGCCGCAGATAGAACTCAGTATGCCTGTTATGTTCTCGGCTATGAGTTACGGCTCTATCAGTTACAACGCGCACGCCTCACTCGCTCGCGCCGCAAAGGAACTCGGAATTCTCTATAACACCGGCGAGGGCGGTCTGCACGAGGACTTCTATGTCTATGGTGAAAATACAATCGTTCAGGTGGCTTCAGGCCGCTTTGGCGTTCACGAGGATTACTTAAAAGCCGGCGCCGCTGTTGAAATCAAAATGGGTCAAGGCGCAAAGCCGGGTATAGGCGGTCATCTGCCGGGAGCTAAAATCGTGGGCGACGTATCGAGAACGCGTATGATACCTGAGGGCTCGGACGCCATATCTCCGGCACCCCACCACGATATTTACTCGATAGAAGATTTGCGCCAGCTCGTTTTTTCACTTAAAGAGGCGACGGAGTATAAAAAGCCGATTATCGTAAAGGTTGCGGCGGTACATAACATAGCGGCTATCGCCAGCGGTATAGCGCGAAGCGGTGCTGATATAATCGCTATTGACGGTTTTCGTGGCGGCACGGGCGCCGCACCTACGCGTATTCGCGATAATGTGGGAATCCCCATTGAACTCGCGCTCGCGGCGGTTGATACCCGTCTTCGCGAGGAGGGTATCAGGAACAACGTATCGCTCGTAGTCGGCGGCTCAATCAGAAGCGCGGCGGACGTTGTAAAAGCGGTGGCGCTCGGCGCTGACGCTTGCTATATCGCAACGGCGGCACTGCTCGCCCTCGGCTGTCACCTTTGCCGCACCTGCCAAAGCGGCAAATGTAATTGGGGAATCGCCACCCAGCGCCCCGACCTTGTAAAGCGGCTTAACCCCGATCTCGGATGTGAGCGACTTGTAAATTTACTTACGGCTTGGCGCCACGAGATTATGGAAATTATGGGCGGTATGGGTATTAACTCCATTGAGGCGCTCCGCGGCAACCGGCTTATGCTTCGCGGAGTAGGACTAAACGGGAAAGAACTCGAGATACTCGGTATCTCGCACGCGGGGGAATAACAGTATGAAACGAGTATACGTTAATGAAGAGTGGTGCCTCGGCTGTCACTTATGCGAATACAACTGTGCTTTTGCCAATTCAGGGCTTCGCGATATGGCATTTGCGCTAAAAGACAAAAAGATTTTTCCGCGCATACATATCGAAGGCGACGATAAGATATCCTTTGCGGTTTCCTGCCGGCACTGCACCGACCCTATCTGCATTAAAAGCTGTATAGCGGGCGCAATTTCAAAGGTGGACGGCGTTGTAAAAATCGACAGAGATAAATGCGTCGGCTGTCTTACCTGCGTGTTAGTTTGCCCCTATGGCGCGTTGGCGCCGGCGGAGGACGGCATTATGCAAAAATGCGAGTTGTGCCTCAATAATTCCTGTGGCGCGCCCGCCTGCGTTGCGGGGTGCCCCAATAAAGCGATCGTTTATGAGGAAAGGGGCGAAGAGAAGTGAAAAAGTATATAATTATCGGTAACGGCACCGCCGCTGTCGGTTGTATCGAGGGAATACGCTCACTTGATAAAACGGGTGAAATCACGGTAATATCCGAAGAAAATCATCACGTTTACAGCCGTCCCTTAATTTCCTATTATCTCGAAAACAAAACCGATTTAGAGCATATGAAATACCGTGGCGACAGTTTTTACAAAGATAACAGTTGTAAAGTAATCTACGGCAAAAAAGCGGTCAGAATAAGTAAAACGAGCGTTACGCTCGACGATGAAACAGTATTGAAAGGCGACCGGATCTGCATTGCTACCGGGTCACGCCCGTTTGTTCCGCCTATAGCGGGGCTTGATACGGTAGAAAAGAAATTCGGCTTTATGACTCTCGATGACGCGCTCGCTCTCGAAAAGGTTTTAAGTAAGAACGTGCGTGTGCTGATTGTCGGCGCCGGTCTTATCGGTCTAAAATGTGCTGAGGGAATACACGACCGCGTAGGCAGTATCACGGTATGCGATCTTGCCGACCGAGTGCTGTCAAGCATACTTGATAACGACTGCGCAGGCATTGTTCAAAAGCATTTGGAGGCAAACGGAATCAAGTTTTTGCTCGGCGATACGGTTGAGCGTTTTGAAGGTGATTTTGCCTTTATGAAAAGCGGAAAACAAGTTGACTTTGATATTTGCGTTTTGGCTGTGGGCGTGCGCGCTAACAGCGAGCTTATAAAGGCCGCGGGCGGCGAAGTAAACCGTGGGATTATCGTAAACAGTAAAATGGAAACAAGCTTGCCGCATATATACGCCGCCGGCGATTGCAGCGAAGGGTTTGACGCGTCGGTAGGCGCAAACCGTGTTCTCGCGATCCTGCCTAATGCCTATATCGGAGGGTCAACAGCCGGCGTAAATATGGCGGGCGGCGACGCCGCTTTCGATAACGCGATACCGATGAATTCAATCGGCTTTTTCGGACTTCACATTATGTCGGCAGGTGATTACTCCGGCGTTTGCAGTGAAGAAAAAACGGAAAATACCCTTAAACGTTTCTTCACAAAAGACGGTTATCTTCGCGGGTTTATTCTTATAGGCGCGACAGAACGCGCGGGAATATATACCGCGCTTATCCGCGATAAAACGCCGCTTAAAACTATCGATTTTGACCTCACAAAGAAAGTCGCGTCAAATTTAATTTTCTCTAAAAAAATTCGTGGAAAAAAGTTCGGAGGTGTAGTATAATATGGTTGTAAATGCGAAAAACCTCGGATATAAAGAGATAAACGAAGCTTTGCGCTCGGGCGAGAAAGAGTATATAGTAAACGGCGTTTTAGGTCAACGCTTTATCGCCGCGGGTATGACGAATAAGGATATCACTGTAACAGGCACGCCCGGCAACGCGCTCGGCGCATACCTTAACGGCGGCAAAATCACGGTAAACGGCAACGCGCAGGATGCCGTTGGCGATACTATGAACAGCGGTGAAATTATTATTCATGGCGGCGTCGGCGATACGGTCGGCTACGCAATGCGCGGCGGGAGTATCTATATTAAAGGTGACGCCGGCTACCGCGCCGGAATACATATGAAGGCGTACAAGGAAAAGGTGCCGGTTATGGTAATAGGCGGCGTAGCCGGGAGCTTTTTAGGCGAATACCAGGCGGGCGGCGTAATAATCGTTTTGGGGCTTGGCGCCGATAACAAAAAAATCGTAGGCAATTTTCCCTGTACCGGTATGCACGGCGGAAAAATGTTTTTGCGAGTGGACCCTGCGGGTATAACTTTCCCGAAGCAGGTTACGGCACGTACCGCCACAAAAAACGATCTAAAGGAAATCGAAGCCTATATTTCAAAGTATGCTAAACTGTTCGGAGTAGATAAAAAGACGGTTATGGATTCGCCCTTTACCGTGGTAACGCCGGACAGTAAAAACCCGTATAAACAATTGTATGTTGCAAATTAAAGAAAGTGAGTGGATTTTGTGAATTACTCAAAAGACGAAGTTATGCAGTATGTTACGGAGGAGGACGTTAAGTTCATCCGCCTTGCGTTTTGCGACGTATTCGGCAAACAGAAAAACATCTCCATTATGCCGGACGAATTGCCGCGCGCTTTCAGTGCGGGAATAGCGTTTGACGCCTCCGCCATAGCTGGTTTCGGCGATGAGGCGCACTCCGATTTGTTCCTTCATCCCGAACCCGAAACGCTCACATGGCTTCCCTGGCGACCGGAGCACGGCAAGGTCGTTCGTATGTTCTGTTCTATCACTTATCCTGACGGCACTCCCTTTGAATACGATACAAGGGGGCTGCTTAAAAAAGCAATATCCGATGCCGAGGACGCCGGATATACTTTCTATTTCGGCGCTGAACAGGAATTTTATCTTATGGAGCTCGATGAAAAGAATAATCCCACCAAAATCCCTTACGATAATGCCGGATATATGGATATCGCCCCCGAGGACAAGGGCGAAAACGTCCGCCGTGAAATATGCCTGACGCTCGAGCAAATGGGCATAATGCCCGAGAGCTCTCACCACGAGGAAGGACCGGGACAAAACGAAATTGACTTCCGCTTTTCGGATGCGCTTACCGCTGCGGATAACGTTATGACCTTTCAAACGGTTGTAAAAACCGTTGCCCGCAGAAACGGTCTTTTTGCTGACTTTTCACCGAAGCCGCTTCCTGACACCGCCGGTAACGGTTTTCATATAAACTGTTCGGCAAAGACAAAGGAGTCGGCGCCAAATTTCCGTCTGCTTCTCTCAGGCATACTCGAAAAAGCGATACCGATGACGCTGTTTTTGAATCCGCGCGAAGACTCATACAAGCGGTTAGGGCAGAAAAAAGCGCCCAAATACGTTTCGTGGGGTAAAGAAAACCGCTCTCAGCTTATCCGAATACCCGCGGCGGAGGGCGAATATCGCCGTGCGGAGCTGCGCTCGCCCGATCCTACCGCCAACCCGTATATTGCGTTTGCATTGCTGATTTGGGCGGGACTTTACGGCATAAAACAGGGTAAAGAAATGCCCGAACCGATAGACGTCAACGTTTATAAAGCCGATGAGGAGAACCTAAGCTATTTGCGTAAACTTCCCGGAAGCTTGGAAGAAGCAAGAAGGGCCGCACAAAACGATGATTTTATAAAGAAATATATACCGAAAGCGATACTCGATATCTACTGCGCCGAATAATGCGGTAAAAGATTATTAAAGAGGGGAGGAACGGATTTGAGCCTTAAAAAACAGGTTTACAGCGTGCTTATTGTATCTGCCGCAGAGAAATTCAATCAG
>JAFZIW010000180.1 GCA_017554125.1 Clostridia bacterium
CTTAAAGGCGCGGTTATTAAAAGATTTTATCCCGAAAGCTGGATGAGGACAAGTTGCGATATAGATATTCTCGTTAAAGAACCCGATTTCAAAAACGCGCTTTCTCTTTTCAAAAATAACGGGTTTAAGCTCGAAGGCGACCTGAATTTTCACGACGTGTCGCTGCTTTACGACGATACGAATCTTGAACTTCATTTCAGCATTTGCGAAAACATTAAAAATATTGACGCGGTGCTGGCGAAGGTGTGGGAATACGCCGAAAAAAAAGACGGTTTCGAGTATGCGGAAGAGCATGATTTTTTTGTTTTTCATCATATTGCGCATATGTCCTATCATTTCATCGCCGGCGGTTGCGGAATACGTCCGTTTTTGGATTTCTGGATACTTCGCAAGGCAAACTTTTTTGACCCGGACGCGGTGAAAAAACTCTGTGAAGAAGCCGAAATCAGCGCTTTTTTCGACGCGGCTCAAAAACTGACCGACGTATGGTTTGAAGGTGCCGAAGACAGCGACGTTACCGTCAGAATGGAAAGGTATATAATGACGGGCGGCGCTTACGGATATTTCCCGAATAACGCCGCCGCGGAAACCATAAGAAAAGGCGGAAAAATCCGTCAGGTACTGTCCATACTGTTTCCGCCTTACAGAAATATGCGGGTCCTTTATCCCGCGCTCAACCGCAAACCGCTACTTTTGCCTTTTTACTATGTTTACAGGGTTTTTGAAAAGGCCGTCGGAAAAGACAGCGGCAGAGCAAAAGAAAAACTTCGAATAATTAAAGAACAGGACAGCGATTTCATAAAAGAGGTTTCATCGCTTATGAAGGAGCTTAAACTTGATACAAAATCGGGAGGACGCAAATGAATATACTTGTCACCGGAGCAAAGGGCTTTGTCGGCAGAAATCTTGTTGAAAATCTTAAAAATATCAGAGATAAAAAGAATAGTACAAGACCCGGCATAACGATAGAAAACGTTTACGAATACGACATTGACGGTACCGCCGAAGAACTCGACGGTTACTGCGAAAACGCCGATTTTGTGTTCAACCTCGCGGGTGTGAACCGACCCGAGAATCCCGAGGATTTCAAGAAGGGGAATTTCGGCTTTGCGTCGGTTCTTTTGGATACCCTTAAAAAGCATAAAAACAAGGCGCCGGTAATGCTTTCTTCTTCGATTCAGGCGACCCTTGAGGGCAGGTTCGGAACATCGGAATACGGTATATCAAAAAAGGCGGGCGAAGACCTGTTTTTCGAGTACGGAAAGGAAAACGGCGTAAAAGTGCTCGTCTACCGTTTCCCGAATCTCGCCGGCAAGTGGGTAAGACCGAATTATAACAGCGCCGTCGGCACTTTTTGCAATAATATCGCCAACGACCTGCCTATAACCGTAAACGACCCGAGCGTTGAACTCGAACTGCTTTTCATAGACGATTTAATTGGAGAAATGCTCGACGCGCTCGAAGGAAAAGAGCACCGCTGCGAGTTTGAGGGCGTAAATACCGTGCTGTGCGAAAACGGCAGATTTTGCGCCGCGCCGGTCACGCATAAGGTGACTCTCGGTTACATAGTGGAATGTCTTAACAGATTCCATGACCAGCCGAAAACGCTTCTTATGCCCGAGATACCAAGCGGCAGTTTTGAAAAAAAGCTTTATTCAATGTATCTTTCTTACCTTCCCGAGAGCAAAACCGCGTTTCCGCTTAAAATGAACGTGGACGCCCGCGGTAGCTTTACCGAGCTTCTTAAAACCGAAAAATGCGGTCAGTTTTCGGTAAATATTTCAAAACCGGGCATTACGAAAGGTCAGCATTGGCATAACTCAAAATGGGAATTTTTTATAGTCGTATCGGGTCGCGGGCTTATTGAGGAACGCAAAATAGGGACCGACGAGATACGCAGGTTCGAGGTAAGCGGCGATAGCATTACCGCGGTGCATATGCTGCCAGGATATACGCATAACATAATCAATCTTTCCGATACCGAGGATCTGGTAACGCTTATGTGGGCGAATGAACAGTTTGACCCGGCGCACCCCGATACTTTCAGGGAAGACGTGTAGTTTCAGTTTCCGTAAAAACGGCATTTCAGGGTTAAAAATCCTAAGATGCCGTTTTTTTATGTACAAAAAGGCTTGATATTACCTACGGGATGTGTTATAAATAATATTACACTATTATTACTATTTTTATTTTGCAAAGGTTTGTCTGTATGGAAATCTTATTTTATATATTTATTTTTTTGGTTGCCGCGTACATATTGTTGAGGATTCTGGCGGTAATCAAAAACGATAAACCGGATATTGACAGCAATAATCCTTATCTGCATCCGGAAAAAGCTGAAAGCGTTTTACCGGAGGATATGGTACGGTTTGCCGTGGATATGCCCGCGGCGCAAAAAGCATACGGCGGAGTTTATGAAAAGTATTTGAAAAGGGCGATAGATTCGTTTGTTTCCTTTTTCGGGCTTTTGATACTGTCTCCGCTGTTTATTGTGCTTATCGCGGCGATTAAAATCGACGACCCGGGTCCGGTATTCTTTATTCAGAACCGCGTCGGTAAGGACGGTAAATTTTTCCGGCTTCATAAATTCCGTTCGATGAAAATGTCAACGCCGCACGATACGCCTACGCATATGCTCCAAAATCCCGAACAGTACATAACCCGCGTAGGTAAGGTTTTAAGAAAGGCATCGCTCGATGAGCTTCCGCAGATTTGGGATATTTTCAGGGGCAAAATGAGCATTATCGGTCCGCGCCCCGCGCTTTGGAATCAGGCGGACCTTATAAACGAACGCGAAAAGTACGGCGTTAACAGACTGTACCCCGGTCTTACGGAGCTTGCCCAGATAAGCGGCAGAGACGAGCTTGAAATTCCCGAAAAGGTAAGATTCGACGCGCAGTATCTTGAAAGAATCAGTTTTGCGTTTGACGTCAAGTGCTTTTTCGGTACCATAGGTTCGGTCGCCAAGGCGGACGGTGTTGTCGAAGGCGGCACGGGCGAACTTGAAAAACAGTATAACGGAGTGAAAAAATAGTGGAAAAGTATTCGGTTTTGATGCCGCTTTGGTATAAAGAGAATACGGAATATCTTAAAACCTCGCTTTTAAGCATTTTAGGTCAGACGGTAAAGCCCGATGAAGTTGTTATGATAGAAGACCATCCGATAAGCGGGGAAATGAAAAAGCTGATAGAGGACCTGTTTGCAGACAGCGGCGTAGACCTTAATATCTACGAGAATTTTGAGCTTGATAAAAAAGGTCTTTCCTCGATTCTCAATTACGGCGTCGCCAAATGCCGCAACTCGCTCATAGCGCGGATGGATACCGACGATATCGCGTATGAGGGTAGGTGCGAAGCGGAACTTAAAGCGTTTGAGGCTGACGGCGAACTGGCGCTTGTCGGCGGTTTTGCGGATGAGTTTGACGAAGACCCCGACGTTATAGCGGCTGTTCATACCGTTCCCACTAAAACCGAGGATATAAAGAAACGTATGAAATATACGAACCCCTTTAATCATCCTACCGTTATGTTCAAAAAGGACGTTATCCTTGCTTGCGGCAACTATGACTGCAACCTTAAAAAGAATGAAGACTACGAGCTTTGGTACAGGGTGGTAAAAGGCGGTTACAAGTGCAAAAATATCGGTGAATCGCTTATCAAGTTCCGTCGAGGCGCTTCGTTTAACAAGCGCAGGAAAAACCGTGAACAGCATAACGGAAAAATCGAACTCAAACGGCGAATGCTTAAAGACGGGTATATGTCGAAAGGCGAATATATACTGTCTTACACGATAGAAAAGGTTTATTTTCTTATGCCCGTGGGTGTAAGAAAAATCGCGTTTAAGATTCTCGGCAAATAACTAAAAGGCGGAAACAGAAGTGTTAGGGAAACTGAAATATAAACTCAGAAGAAGTAAGCTCGTGCGGGTTTTATATTTACCGGTGGCGAAAATCAAGGATTCGGTATTGTCGAAAAAGTATCCGAATTCGCCTGACGGCAGATATATGGCGTCTATCCGCGATTCTCATAAAGGCGAGCGGTGCTTTATTATCGGCAACGGACCGAGCCTTACGGCGAGCGATCTTGATAAGCTTAAAGATGAATTCTGTTTCGGAGTAAACAGAATTTATTGCATATTTGAGGATACCCTTTGGCGGCCTAAGGCATACGTCAGCGTTGATATGGACGTAATAGGCGACGAGCGCGATAATATAAAGAACGTCGACGCCGACTATAAGTTTATAAACCTTAACGCCAAGCGCCAAATGGGCGAGGTTGACGATAAAACGCATTTTATCTACATAAAAGGTAAATTCAAAATCAACCGGAGCGGCACCGCGCAAAAAACCGTAAACGAGGATATTTCAAAGTATATTTCGATGACCGATAACGTTACGGGTATTTGCCTGCAAATCGCTTTTTATATGGGATTTAGCGAAATATATCTTTTAGGCAACGATTTTAATTACCCCTCGATGGGGAAAGACAGCGCCAATTCCGAACAGAACTATTTTAAGGGTATGAAAGGCAAAACGCAGGTCGATTTTAACCCCGAGGCAAACAGCACGTCGTTTAAGACGCTCAGAAGCTACGCCGAAAATCACGGCATAAAGATTTTTAACGCCACTCGCGGCGGCAAACTCGAAATTTTTGAGCGTGCCGATTTTGACAGTGTGGTGGGAGGCAAAAATGCGGAATAAAGACTGTTCGATTATTATTTCCTCCTGCGATAAATTTTCGGACCTTTGGGATGCAAATGTAAAGCTGCTCGAAAAAAACTGGGCTGACAGAAACATAAAAACCTATATAGTCACCGATAAGCCTACGGATAAGAAATTCAGTAACGTTGAGATTCTGTCGGCGGGCGAGGGTACCGAGATTACCGAGCGCATACGGTTCGCGCTTTCCGTTATTAAAACCGAATATATTATTCTCCTTTTGGACGATTATTTTTTGACCGACCCGATAAACGATAAAAAGATAGAAGACTGTATCGGGGTTATGGAAAAGGAAAACCTTGATTATTTGCGGCTTTATACTTTTATAAACGCAAAATATTTCAAGGAAAAAATCGGTGACCGGGGCGATATATTCCGTATAACCACCGATGCGCGATACAATATTAACCTTTACCCCTGTGTTTTTGCCCGCGAATTTTTGGCGGCTACGCTTGAAGGCACTATGAATGCCTGGCAATATGAAGTGTCGCTCACAAAAGCCGGTAACGCTTACGGCGCAAAGTGCGCGCTTGTAAACCCCAACGCTTTGAATATGCTTGACGTGGTACGCAAAGGAAGGCTTATCAGAAAAGCGAAAAGATATCTCGATAAGTATGACCTTTACCACGGCGACCGCGAGGTTATGGATGTTTTTACAACGCTTAAACTCGGCACGGCGTACAGGCTTAAAGTTATATTGCCGCGAGGCGTTACAAGTCTTGCCCGTAAAATACTTAAAAAATGCGGAAAAAAGTTTTACAGCGATGAATACGAGAATTAAGAGTGAGGCAGCGTTATGATTATTACACGTACTCCGTTCAGGGTCAGCTTTGCCGGCGGCGGCAGTGATATAGCGTCGTTTTATGAAAAGTGCGGCGGCTGTGTGCTGAGTACCGCCATAAACAAGTATATGTACATTTCGGTTCACCCGAGTTTTGACAGAAACCAAACGGTGCTCAAATACTCAAAAACCGAAACGGCATACGATATAAGCAAAATTGAGCATAAGTATTTCCGTCAGGTACTTTCCGACCTTGACGTAAGAGGTGTGGAGATAGTAAGCACCGCGGATGTGCCGGCGGGCACCGGGCTCGGCTCTTCGAGTTCCTTTACCGTGGGACTTCTTCACGGACTTTACGCCTACAAGGGAACGTTTGTGTCCAAAGAGCGGCTTGCCCGCGAAGCCTGTGAAACCGAGATAGATAAACTTAAAAATCCCATAGGCAAACAGGACCAGTATGCCGCGGCTTACGGCGGACTTAATTTCTACGAATTCCGCAAGGACGGAAGCGTTACCGTAGAACCGGTCATAATGGACAGATACAAAAAACGCGAGCTTGAAGAAAACCTTATGATGTTTTATACCGGTCAGCTTCATTCGGCTTCGGCGATACTTAAAGAACAAAGCAGTAATATTTCCGCCGGCGAAAAACAGAAAAGTCAGCTTAAAATGTGCGATTTAGCGCGACAGCTTTTTTCGGAGCTTACCGCCGGCAATATAGACGCAATGGGCGAAATACTCCACAAGAGCTGGCTGCTTAAAAAAACTCTTGCAAGCGGAATTTCAAACCCCGCCATTGATGAGGCCTACGAAAAGGCGATAAAGGCGGGCGCCACGGGCGGCAAACTTTTAGGCGCCGGCGGCGGCGGATTTTTGCTTTTCTATGTACCGAAGGACAAACAGACGGACGTTAAATCGGCTATCGGACTGCCGCAAATGCCCGCCGCGTTTGACAGTCAGGGCAGTGAGGTTATATTCATCGGTGACAAACCGGACTTTATCTGATATTCGGAGGAAATTTATGAACATTTTGGTTGCCGGCGGCGCCGGATTTATAGGCAGTCATCTTATCGACAGCCTCTTAAAAGAAGGTCATAGCATAGTTTGCGCCGATAAACTTGTTATGGGGGATAAGAATATTGAGCATTTACGCCAGGACCCGAATTTCAAGTTTTATGAGATGGATTTGGCAAACCGGGATAATGCGGACAGGCTTTTTAGTGAAAACAGGATAGACGCGGTTTACCACCTCGCCGCCAATTCGGATATACAAAAGGGCGGTAAAGAACCGGACATTGATTTTAACGATACCTTCCTTACAACGCGCTCGTTGCTCGAAGCTATGCGAAAAGCCGACGTTAAAAAACTGTTCTTCGCTTCCACCTCGGCGGTTTACGGCGAAATGCCCGACGTGAAACTTAAAGAGACCACCGGCGGACTTATGCCGGTATCGTATTACGGCGGCGCGAAATTTGCGAGCGAAGCGCTTATTTCCTCTTACGTTTCAATGTGTGATATGTCGGCGGTTATTTTCCGTTTTCCAAACGTAATAGGTCCGCGCCTTACCCACGGCGTGATTTTCGATTTTATAAAGAAACTGAATGATAACAGAAACGAGCTTACGGTTTTGGGAGACGGTACGCAGTGCAAGCCCTATATCTACGTTCTTGATTTGGTGGACGCCATAGTTAAGCTCACCGCCGAATTCAAGCCGGGTGAGCAGGTTTATAACCTGAGCGTGAAGGGCGAGGGAACAACCGTTACAAAAATTGCCGAAACGGTAGTAGAGGAAATGGGACTTAAAAACGTTAAATTCAACTACACCGGCGGCGACAGGGGCTGGAAGGGCGACGTTCCGCGTTTTAGTTACGATATTTCAAAAATACTTTCAACCGGTTGGGAGCCTAAATTTTCTTCCGACCAAGCGGTAAGGCAAACCGTTAAAGATGCACTGAAATAGTTTTTAAGGAGGAGCGGTTATGCAGGCGGTAATAATGGCGGGCGGCAAGGGTACGCGTCTGGCGTCAATTACAAAAGACGTGCCGAAGCCCATGGTGGATTTCTGCGGCAGACCGCTGCTTACCTATATCGTTGAAAACTTAAAAGAAAACGGCGTCGACGATATTATCCTTGTGACAGGTCATCTGGGAAACGTTATAAAGGAATTTTTCGGGTCGGGCGCGGAATTTGGCGTGAATATCCGCTATTTTAACGAAGAAACGCCGCTCGGTACGGCGGGGGCATTGTCGTTTATAAAAGATATGTTTGACGATACCTTTTTCCTCGTCTTCGGCGATTTGTTCTTAAATATTGATTTTAAGAAATTTTATGATTTTCATAAATCAAAGGGCGCCGATATAACCCTTTTTGCTCACCCGAATTCCCACCCGTTTGACAGCGACGTTATCATAACCGACGAGGCTGACCGGGTAACGGGCTGGGCGTATAAAAAGGACGCGAGAGATTTCTATTATAAAAACCTTGTAAACGCCGGTGTGTACGTGCTTCAAAAGTCGGCGTTGCCGAGGACCGTCGGCAAACAGGACCTCGAAAAGGATATCATTATCCCGAAGATAGAGTCGGGCAAAATATTCGCCTATAACAGCAGCGAATACGTAAAGGATATAGGAACGCCCGAGCGGCTTCGCCTTGTTGAAACCGATTATAAAAACGGCGTATGCGAGAAAAGAAACTTAAAACACCGCCAGAAATGTATTTTCTTAGACCGCGACGGTACTATAAACCGGTTCGTAGGTCTTGTGAAAACAAAAGAACAAATGGAACTTTTGCCCGGCGCCGCCGAGGCGATAAAGCGCATAAACGAATCGGAATATTTAGCGGTTTGTATCACAAACCAGCCGGTAATAGCGCGCGGTGACGTAACGTTTGGGGAGCTTGAAGAAATAAACAATAAAATGCACACTCTTTTGGGAAACGATGGCGCGTATCTTAACGGGCTGTACTTTTGTCCCCACCACCCCGATAAAGGTTTTGATGGCGAAGTAAAAGAGCTTAAAATCGAGTGCGACTGCCGAAAGCCAAAAACAGGTCTTGTCAAGGCGGCGGCAAAGCGGTTTAATATCGACTTTAAAAATTCGTGGTTTATCGGCGATACATATATGGACGTGATGACCGGCATTAACGCGGGAACTAAAACTGTTCTGCTGAAATCCGGCGCGGCGGATAAAAACGAAAAGTATAAATGCGCTCCCGATTTTGAGGCACAGGACTTAGCGGAAGCCGTTGATATAATTTTAAGAGGCGAGAAAGTATGATTTTTATTACCGGTATGACCGGAACAAGCGGCAGTGCGCTTTACGGCGTTTTGTGCCGCGAGCAGTTTAAGGAAAAACTCAAAATCGCGGTAAGGCCAACAAGCGATTTATCGATTTTTGAAAACTCCCCGCTTGATATCGAGTTTGCATACGGTGATATTACCGATGAAGGGTTTTTAGTTTCCGCCATGGAAGGCTGCGATACCGTTTTTCATATTGCGGAAAAACTGCTTACCGAATACGTATGGCACGCGATTATGCGTTCGCCTCAAATAAAATACGTTATTTTAGTTTCAAGCACGCTGATTTATTCAAAGTATTATCCTCATTCACCGCTTCACGTCTTTGAGCCACAAATCAGAAAAGATTTTGAAGAGCGCGGCATAAAGTATGTGTTTATCAGACCCACGATGATATTCGGCACGCCGAAAGACCGCAATATCAGCACTTTTATCCGTTGGTTCAATAAATATCCGGTTTTCCCGATAGTAAGTAAAGGGGAAGCGAATATTCAGCCTGTGTCCCGGCTTGACGTTGCCGAAGGGTACTATTCTGTACTTAAAAACCTTAAAACGCTTAAACAAACCGATTATATTGTTTCCGGCGATAGGGAAATGAAGCTTATCGATATGTTCAGAACAATAACGCGGCTGTCAAACCACAAAGTGCGCTTTTTCAACGTGCCTTACGGTTTCGCAAAGTTTTGCGTAAGACTTGTCTATATACTTTCCTTCAAGAAAATCAAGTATATGGAAAAGCTCGACCGGCTTACAGAGGACAGAGCATACAGCCACGACGTAATAACAGAGGAACTGGGCTATTCGCCCATGCCTTTTGAGGATAGGGTAAAACCGCTTATCGACGAAATAAAAGGAGAAAAGAAATGAACTACCAAAACGAAATAAAGGATTATATTGCAAACGAGATAGAAACCCTTAAAAAACTCGACGTTGAGGCGATAAACGACGCGCTTAATCTCCTGCTTCAAACGCAGGAAAACGGCAATACCGTTTACGTTTTCGGCAACGGCGGCTCGTCTTCAACGGCGTCGCACTTCCAAAACGATTTCAATAAGGGCGTTTCCGAGCATACCGAGAAAAAGTTCAACCTTTTGTGCCTTAACGATAACGTTTCAACCGTTATGGCGGTGGCAAACGATATCGGCTTTGAGGAAATTTTCCGTTTCCAGCTTATAGGTCATATAAAGCCGGGCGACGTTTGTATCGCCATTTCCGGAAGCGGCAACTCGAAAAACGTGCTTAACGCGGTGGAATACGCAAAAGCGCAGGGCAACAAGATAATCGGTCTTACCGGCTTTGGCGGCGGCAAGCTTAAAGAACTTTCGGATATATCGCTTCACGTGCCGATAAACAGTATGCAGATAACCGAGGATATTCATATGGTGTTCGACCACCTTATGATGAGCGTTTTCTATAAAACCCTTTGCGGAATAGACCATATCAAAGAATAATAGGGAGAGAATTATGCCGAAAGAGAGAAATCAGTTTGTAGATATTATGCGCGGAGTCGCTATGTTACTTGTGGTATTAGGTCATACTATGACCGGCAGCACGGCAAATTCACAAAGCAGTTTTCTGTTTAATATCGTTTGGTCGCTTCAAATGCCGCTTTTTATCCTTATAAGCGGCTACGTTACGAGATATTCAAAGGAAATAACCGGTTTCAGCGGTTTAATTAAGTTTTTGGCAAAGCGCACGCTCGCGTATCTTTTGCCCTTTGCCGTATGGTCGTTTTTGATCCGCGGGTTTATTTTAAGGCAAAAGGTGTTTTTCGATTTTAAGTATATGCTTTGGCATATAGACAGCGGTTATTGGTTCTTGATAACGATCTGGACCATAAGCGTGTTTTTCGGAATTTCAAGTTTGGTGTCCTCTTTGGCTAAAAAG
>JAFZIW010000181.1 GCA_017554125.1 Clostridia bacterium
ACATACTTTTTCACTTTTCTTCGCCCCTTTCCTCATAGACAATCGCTTTATTGGGGCAACCCGCAACGCAGGCGGGCGCGCCGCAGGAGTTACTGAGGCAGAGTTCACACTTCTGCATAATTCCGTCCTCCGCCGGCGCCAATGCGCCATAAGGGCAAACCAGCACGCAGGTAAGGCAGCCGACGCATTTATTTCGATCGATTTTTACAACGCCGTCAACCTTTGAAATCGCCCCTGCTATACAACTTTTAATGCAGATAGGGTCAGTGCAATGGCGGCAGGAAACGGCAAATGATATTTTATCGTCACCCTCGATATGTATGCGCGGGAAAATCTTTTTGTCTTTTAGCGCAAAAGCCATATCGCGAAGTCCCGAATTGGCAAACGCGCAATTATATTCGCATAAGTGGCAACCAAGGCACCACTCTTCGTTAACATATACTCGCTTCATTTTCTATTCCCCCGCATGCGAGATACCGAGTATCTCGAGCTCTTTTTCGTTTAACCCCACGCCGCGAAGCATAAGCCGGTTGCCGCGAAGCGCCTCGATTGAGTTAATGCCCATGCCGCCCATAATTTCCATGATCTCGTGGCGCCAAGCGGTAAGTAAATTTACAAGGCGTTCACTGCCGATATCAGGGTTAAGCCGTTTTACAAGGTCGGGGCGCTGGGTGGCAATTCCCCAGTTGCACTTGCCGCTTTGGCAGGTGCGGCAAAGGTGACAGCCGAGTGCTAAAAGTGCCGCCGTTGCGATATAGCACGCGTCAGCACCGAGCGCCACCGCTTTTACAACATCCGCCGCGCTTCTGATTGACCCGCCTACCACGAGCGATACATTGTTTCTGATACCCTCCTCGCGAAGACGGGTATCAACCGCCGCAAGGGCGAGTTCTATTGGTATACCCACATTATCGCGTATTCTTGTGGGCGCGGCGCCTGTGCCGCCCCTAAAACCGTCAATAGCGATTATATCAGCGCCGCTTCGCGCTATACCGCTGGCGATTGCCGCAATATTATGTACCGCCGCAACCTTTACTATTATCGGCTTTTTGTATTCTGTTGCCTCTTTTAGCGAGAATACAAGTTGTCGCAAATCTTCTATTGAGTAAATATCGTGGTGAGGCGCCGGGGAAATCGCGTCCGACCCTTCGGGTATCATACGCGTTCTCGATACATCGCCTACTATTTTAGTTCCGGGCAGGTGACCGCCGATACCGGGTTTTGCACCCTGCCCCATTTTGATTTCTATTGCCGCGCCGGCTTGTAAGTAATCTTCGTGAACACCAAAACGGCCTGACGCCACCTGAACGATTGTATTTTCACCGTAAACATAGAAATCCTCGTGCAAACCGCCCTCGCCGGTATTATAAAGAATTCCGAGTTCTTTTGCGGCACGGGCCAAAGAAGCGTGAGCATTATAGCTAATAGAGCCGTAGCTCATAGCCGAGAACATTATAGGCATTGAAAGTTCTATCTGCGGCGGAAGCTCGCATTTGATTTTTCCGTTTTTAAGCCGTTTAATCTCTGCCGGTTTTTTGCCTAAAAACACCTTGGTTTCCATTGGCTCTCGGAGTGGGTCAATAGGCGGGTTTGTAACCTGAGAAGCGTTTATAAGTATCTTATCCCAATATACAGGCAACGGTTTAGGGTTACCCATTGAGGAAAGCAGAACGCCGCCGCTTGACGCCTGTTTATAAATTTCTTTAATGGTATCGTCCTTCCAGTTGGCGTTCTCGCGAAGCCGACAGTCGCTTTTTACAATTTTAAGCGCGCGCGTGGGGCAAAGCGATACACACCGCTGACAGTTTACGCATTTTGACTCGTCTGATAACATCATACCGTATTCGTCGCTAAAGAAATGCACTTCATTAGCGCACTGCCGCTCGCAAACGCGGCAGGCGATACAGCGGTCTTTGTTTCTTTCAACTTCAAATTCGGGATATATAAAATTTACTGCCATTAGAATTTCCCTTCTTTCACTTTAACTATCACCGGTTCGCCGCCGGCAGGAGCGTAGATTCTATCAAGGTCAGGTTCCATTGTGCGGATAGCCGCTTCCTCACTGCCTATAAAGACTTTATCGCCCTTTTCACCTACTACCATTGAGCGAAGTTTAAGTCGGTCATTTAGCGCCATAAGTCCACCGGAAAAACCTAAAACTATTGAAAACGGTCCGGTTACAAGCAAACTGGGGAAAAGTGTTCGCAGGTATTCGTGTTTTGCCTTATCATATTTATCGGTCTTATTTTCTATCGTGCTCCAAAACGGCGCCGCTATAACACTTGCCGCCTCACCGAGCGTCAGCCCCTTAATGCGCACGAGGTAATCGAGTATGTAGGTAATAACCTCTGTATCGGTTTGTAAGTTGCATTTATAACCGAACATTTCAATAAATCTGCGGTTAGCGTCATACGATGATATTTCGCCGTTATGCACTACCGAAAAATCAAGCAATGTAAACGGATGAGCGCCGCCCCACCAACCGGGCGTATTTGTAGGGTATCTGCCGTGCGCGGTCCAACTGTAGCCCTCGTATTCGTCCAGTTTATAAAACATTCCTACATCTTCTGGGAAACCCACAGCTTTGAAAGTACCCATATTTTTACCGCTTGAAAAAACATAGGCTCCGCCCATTTCAGTGTTGATTTTAGTAACCGTGCGCGCCACAAACTCTTTTTCATCGAGTTGCAAATGCGCCAGCACAGAGGGTAGCGGCGTTAAGAAATATCGCCATATAATAGGCTCATCGGTAATCTCGGGCATTTTGCGGGTTGGTATTATTTCGCTTTTCACAATTTCAAAATGCTCTTTTAAGAATGCCTCGCAGTCCTTCCTTGTAGCGCGGGAATCAAAAAACATATGAAAAGCATATAGGTCTTTATATTCTGGATAAATGCCGTAACCTGCAAAACCGCCGCCTAAACCGTTTGACCGGTCATGCATAGGCTTCATTGCGTCAATTATTTTTTCCGCCGTCATCCTCTCGCCCGATTTTGATATTACCGCCGCGATAGCACAGCCGGACGGTATTCTTACTTCGCCTTCTCGTTTCATTTCTTTTCACCTTCAAAAAAACAAAATAAAAAAAGCGCTCATTTCAGGGCAGAAACCTGCCTTAAAATGAACGCCTTTGCTCATTGGCTCATATTATACGCGCGCGTTAGTCGTTTGTCAAGGGGGAAATAAATTTTTTTCAAAAAGGGGGTTGACAAATGAAGTTGGCGGTTGTATAATGCCTCACATAGAAAGGCAACGGTGTCTTTGGAATTGGGTTCCATAGGTGCCGTTATCTCATTTTAATAAGGAAAAAAGGCAAAGGCGTCTTTCGTGTTTTTACACGGGAGGCGTCTTATCTTTTTTCGTGAAAAAGGAGAATTATTATGAAAACAGTAAAAGATTATTTCGGAAGCTTAGTATTTGATGACAGAGTAATGAAGGCCACCCTTTCGGCTAATGTTTATGCTTCGCTTAAAAAGACTATTGATGAGGGCGCTACCCTTGATATAGGTGTCGCAAATGCTGTGGCGGACGCTATGAAAGAATGGGCGCTCTCTAAAGGCGCTACCCATTTTACACACTGGTTCCAGCCACTTACCGGTATTACCGCCGAAAAACACGACAGTTTTATATCCCCATCACCGGACGGCGGCGTAATAATGGAGTTTTCGGGCAAAGAACTTATAAAGGGTGAGCCGGACGCGTCCAGTTTCCCGTCAGGCGGCTTGCGTGCGACCTTTGAGGCACGCGGCTACACCGCTTGGGACCCGACCTCTTACGCGTTTATTAAAGGAAAAACACTTTGCATACCTACCGCGTTTTGTGCCTACGGCGGTGCGGCGCTCGATAAAAAAACACCGCTTCTGCGCTCAATGGAGGCACTCAACAAACAGGCAATGAGAATATTGCGACTTTTCGGTAATGATACCGCAAAGTGCGTTCGCTCGTCGGTAGGACCCGAGCAGGAATACTTCCTTATCACTAAAGAAATGTATGATAAGCGCCCCGATCTTCGCTTTACCGGCAGAACATTATTTGGTGCAAAAGCGCCCAAAGGTCAGGAAATGGATGACCATTATTTCGGCGTAATTAAACCAAAAGTTGCAGCCTTTATGGAAGAATTGAATGAAGAACTCTGGAAACTCGGTATACTCGCTAAAACCGAGCATAACGAAGTTGCTCCCGCACAGCATGAATTAGCTCCGATTTATACCACCACCAATGTAGCGACAGACCACAACCAGCTTACAATGGAAATAATGCAAAAAATCGCCGCCAAGCACGGTCTTGTATGCCTACTTCACGAAAAACCGTTCGCAGGCGTTAACGGCAGCGGAAAACACAACAACTGGTCTATTGCCACAGACGAGGGTCAAAACCTCTTATCCCCCGGCGATACGCCCTACGAAAATGCGCAATTTTTGCTTTTCCTTTGCGCCGTTATAAAAGCGGTTGACGATTATCAGGACCTATTACGCATATCTGTTGCAACTGCCGGCAACGACCACAGGCTTGGTGCAAACGAGGCGCCTCCTGCGGTAGTTTCAATGTTCTTAGGTGACGAACTGAATGCCGTTCTCGAAGCGATAGAAACCGACACACCTTATAAAGGTGCGGAGAAATCTGAAATGAAATTAGGCGTTCATGTATTGCCTAAATTCAACCGTGATACCACCGACAGAAACAGAACTTCACCTTTTGCATTTACCGGCAATAAGTTTGAGTTTCGTATGCTCGGCTCGTCAAACTCTATTGCCTGCGCTAACATTATGCTTAACTCTGCCGTTGCGGAAAGTCTTAAAATCTATGCCGACAGGCTCGAAAAAGCGGATGACTTTGAAACCGCACTTCACGATATGATAAGGAAGACAATCAAAGACCACAAGCGCATTATATTTAACGGCAACGGTTATGACGACGAGTGGATAAAAGAGGCAACCGAAAAGCGCGGACTATTAAACTACCGCACAACCGCCGATTGTATGCCGCACTTACTCGATAAGAAAAATGTTGATATGCTCACAAGCCACAAGGTGTTTACTGTAGAGGAACTCAATTCCCGTTGCGAGATTATGCTCGAAAACTACTGTAAAACAGTAACAATTGAAGCAAACACAATGATTGAAATGGCAAAAACACAGATTTTGCCGGCGGTATGCAAGTATACGGCATATACCGCAAAAAGTATAAAAATTAAAGAAGATCTGGATATCGGCGCTGCTTGCGGATATGAAAAGAAATTAGTATCAAAGCTTTCTGTCCTGGCTGATACCATAGCCGAGAAAACTGCCGCACTCCAAAGCGCAGTTATGAAACTCAGCGACGCTAAAGATACAATCTCTGAATCTGCAATGATAAGAGATACTGTTTTACCCGAGATGTGCGAACTCCGTGTCGCCGCTGACGAGGCGGAGACCGTAACCTCTAAGGAATACTGGCCGTATCCCTCCTATGGAGATCTTCTTTTCAGCGTAAAGTAAGAAGGAATATTTATGATAACAAACGATATAATTCAATTTGTAGAGAGCGCCGTTACAAAAGAAGTTTTCGGCATCTGGTTCCTTATAGGCGCGGCGCTCGTATTTTTAATGCAAGCCGGCTTTGCTATGGTTGAAACGGGTTTTACCCGCGCCAAAAACGCCGGAAACATTATAATGAAAAACCTTATGGACTTTTGCATTGGCACGGTTGTGTTCGTATTACTCGGTTTTTCACTTATGATGGCGGAAGATTACGCTTTCGGCTTTATCGGGGTGCCGAATCTTAAAATACTGACAGACTTTGGCGGTTTTCTGAAATCGGGTCAGGCACCCTCATTTGTATTTAACCTTGTTTTCTGTGCCACAGCGGCAACGATAGTTTCCGGCTCTATGGCGGAACGCACAAAGTTTTTATCATACTGCATATATTCGGGTGTTATTTCGCTTTTTGTATATCCTATTGAAGCCGGCTGGGTATGGAACGAAAACGGTTGGCTTTATAAACTGGGTTTCCACGATTTTGCCGGCAGCGCGGCGATACACTCAGTAGGCGGTATTACCGCTTTAATCGGTGCGATAATGGTAGGCCCGCGCCTCGGAAAATACATAA
Organism: Clostridia bacterium; assembly: GCA_017554125.1. GTDB lineage: Bacteria > Bacillota > Clostridia > Oscillospirales > Acutalibacteraceae > UBA737. Next base: position 6,088 of record JAFZIW010000181.1, read on the forward strand.
AGGATAAAGAAGGTAAGGTTAAAAAGGTAAACGCTATACCCGGTCACGCGGTAACGCTCGGCGCACTCGGTTGTTTTATTCTATGGTTCGGCTGGTACGGCTTTAACGGTGCCGCCGCGTGGGACAGTGAGTCGCTCGCTTCCATTTTCGTAACCACTACGATAGCCCCCGCCGTTGCCACCTGCGTTACTATGGTATTTACCTGGGTTAAAAACGGCAAGCCGGATGTTTCGATGTGTCTTAACGCCTCGCTTGCAGGCCTTGTGGGTATCACGGCGGGTTGCGATGCTTTGGATGCTTTAGGCGCGGCGATTGTCGGCACGGTATCGGGAATACTCGTTGTGGTAGTTGTAGAACTTTTAGACCTTAAACTTCACATTGACGACCCCGTAGGTGCGGTTGCGGTGCATTTTTCAAACGGTGTGTTCGGCACGCTTGCGGTAGGGCTTTTAGCCAACCCGAAAGCACCGGCAGGACTTAAAGGGCTATTCTATACCGGAAGTTTCAAACTTTTCGGCATTCAACTTTTAGGCATTTTAGCAATACTTCTTTGGACCGCCGCTATGATGAGTGCAACATTTATCATTATAAAGAAGACGGTAGGGCTTCGCGCATCGGAGGAAGAGGAGATAAAGGGCCTTGACAGTACAGAGCACGGACTGCCTAGCGCATACGCTGATTTCGCCCCCGCGGTTGAAGGTATTGACTACGGATACGAAGAGGCCGTAGCGGTGACCGGCGATATTCCGGTAGCCGAAGCGGTTACGGTTAAAAAAGTACCCTCTTTTGATGAAACTTCACCTAAATTTACAAAAGTGGAGATTGTCTGCAAAGAGTCTCGCTTTGAAACCCTTAAAACCGCTCTTATGGATATAGGTATTACGGGTATGACGGTGTCGCATGTGCTCGGTTGCGGCGTGCAAAAAGGCAAGCCGGAATATTACCGCGGAGTTTTGGTGGAAGCTAATCTGCTCCCTAAAATTCAGGTTGATATAGTTGTAAGCAAGGTGCCGGTTCGTTCGGTTATAGAAACCGCCAAAAAGGTACTCTATACCGGGCATATCGGCGACGGCAAAATATTTGTTTACGATGTTGAAAATGTTATTAAAGTGCGTACAGGCGAAGAGGGCTATGACGCCTTACAGGATGTGGAATAGTTATGTGTTCAGTTTTCGGTTTTTGCGGCGAGGTTTCAGATGCCGCCGCCGTTAAATCAAACTTTTATAAAACTAAATCACGAGGTCCGGATGACAGCCGTATTGTTAAGGTGGATAAGGGTCTTTTGGGCTTCCACCGGCTGTCTATTATGGGGCTTCACGATGAAGGTATGCAACCGTTCAGTTTGAACGGTTGCTTAGCCGTTTGTAACGGCGAGCTTTACGGCTTCAAAGCCGAGCGGGACCGCTTGATAAACAAAGGCTACACCTTTAAAAGTGATAGCGACTGTGAAATAATACTTCCCATGTATTTTGAGTATGGCACAGATATGTTTTCGCGGCTTGACGCCGAGTTCGCCCTGATTATATATGACGGCAGGACCGACGAGTTTATCGCCGCGCGCGATCCTATCGGTATCCGTCCGCTTTATTACGGATATGATAAAAATGGCACGATTATTTTTGCCAGCGAGCCTAAAAACCTTGTGGGGTTGGCAAGTAAGATTATGCCGTTTCCGCCCGGGCATTACTATAAAGGCGGTAAGTTTATACCGTACTGCGAAATTTGGAAAACAAATAGCGTTTGCAAGGATGATGTTGAAACCGCCTGTGCAAAAATTCGCAAAAAGTTAATTGCGGGTGTGGAAAAACGGCTTGTATCCGACGCAAAAGTCGGTTTCCTGCTTTCGGGCGGACTTGATTCCTCGCTTGTCTGTGCTATTGCGGCAAAGAAAATCAAGACCCCGATTAAAACCTTTGCAATAGGTATGAGCGAGGATGCGATAGACCTTAAATATGCCCGTCAGGTTGCAGATTTTATTGGTGCCGACCATACTGAGGTTTATATGACTCCCGACGAAGTTATATCATCGCTTGAAGATGTAATACATCTGCTTGGAACTTATGATATTACAACTATCCGCGCGAGTATGGGTATGTATCTTGTCTGCAAGGCAATACACGAAAATACCGATATCCGCGTTTTGCTTACAGGTGAAATCTCGGATGAACTTTTCGGATATAAATATACCGATTTTGCTCCAAATGCAGAAGAGTTCCAAAAGGAATCGGAAAAGCGTGTAAAGGAGCTTCATATGTACGATGTTCTTCGTGCTGACCGTTGCATTTCGGTAAACTCGCTGGAAGCGCGCGTACCGTTTGGCGATCTCGATTTTGTAAAATATGTTATGTCGCTCGACCCGGAAATTAAAATGAACAAATATAATAAGGGCAAATATTTGCTCCGCCATGCGTTCGAGGGACTGGGTTACTTGCCTGATAGTATACTCTGGCGCGAAAAGGCGGCATTTTCGGATGCAGTAGGTCACTCAATGGTAGATTACTTAAAAGAGTATGCCGAAACACAGTACAGCGATGAGAAATTTAAGGAAAAATGCAAAAAGTATACTCACTCGGCTCCCTTTACAAAAGAATCGCTTTTGTACAGAGAAATTTTTGAAAAGTATTACCCCGGTCAGTCGGAAATGGTAGCCGATTTCTGGATGCCCAATAAATCTTGGGAGGGTTGTAATGTAAACGACCCGTCAGCCAGAGTGCTATCAAACTACGGGCAGAGCGGTGAATAATTTTTGGAGGTATTTTTATGTGTGGAATAGTAGGTTTTACAGGTGCCCAAGCGGCGGCACCAATATTACTTGAAGGTCTTAAAAAACTCGAATACAGAGGCTATGATTCGGCAGGTATCGCCGTAATGGATAACTCGGTTATTTCGGTAAACAAGGTAACCGGCAGAATTGCAAATCTTTGCGAGAAAACAGATGACGGCAAGGCAGTACCCGGTAACACCGGTATAGGTCATACCCGTTGGGCTACCCACGGTGCGCCTACGAGCGAAAATGCCCATCCGCATTTAAGTAATGACGGTAAGTTTGCGGTGGTGCATAACGGTATTATTGAAAACTATATGTCGCTTCGTGAGGAACTGATAAAAGAGGGCTATCATTTCGATAGTGAAACCGACACCGAAGTTATAGTACATCTTATCGAAAAATACTATAAAGGCAGTGTGCGTGACGCACTTATTAAAACAACCAACCGGCTTCGCGGTTCGTATGCAATAGGCGTTATCTGTAACGATAACCCCGGCACTATTTACGCCGCAAGAGAGGCAAGTCCGCTGATTATAGGCGTTGGCACGGATGAAAACTATTTTGCTTCCGATGTTACCGCGCTTGTATCTCACACAAGAAATGTAATTTACCTCGAAGACGGCGAGTTTGCAAAAATCACATCGGATAGAATACAGGTTTTTGATTGCCTCGGCAAAGAGGTAGATAAAAAGGTTGTACGCGTACTTTGGGATGTTCAGGCGGCTGAAAAAGGCGGCTACGAACACTTTATGATGAAAGAAATAAAGGAGCAACCCGCGGCTGTCAAAGCCACAATAGCGCCCCGCATTAAAGACGGAAAGGTTATATTTGATGAACTTGACATCAGTACGGATAAACTTAAAAATATCAATAAAATTCTTATAACCGCTTGCGGTTCTGCGTATTACGCCGGTTGTGCCGGCAAATACGCGCTCGAAAAACTGTGTAATATCCCGGTATCGCTCGAACTTGCCAGCGAACTTCGTTACAGTGAGCCGATTATCGACGAGCATACACTGCTTATAGTAATTTCCCAATCGGGCGAAACTGCGGACACAATCGCCGCTATGAAAGAGTGCAAAGAAAAGGGCGCCACGGTAATAGCGATAGTAAATGTTGTGGGCAGTACGGTCGCAAAACTCGCTGATTATGCCGTTTATACCTGGGCGGGTCCCGAAATCGCGGTTGCCACAACAAAGGGTTACACAACGCAGGTAACAGTTCTGTATCTGCTGGCAGTTTTCTTTGGGGATAAACTCGGATATATAAGTGAAAAATATGTTGAATATGTTAAGTGCATACAGTCACTTCCTCGTTTTATTCAGCAGGCGATAGATATGAACCCGACTATTCCGATACTCGCGCAAAAGTATCATAAGAGCAAAGCGTTATTCTTTATCGGCAGAAATACCGACTATGCAACCTCGCTTGAGGGTGCGCTTAAAATGAAGGAAATTTCGTATCTGCACTCCGAGGCATACGCCGCAGGAGAACTCAAGCACGGCACAATAGCTCTAATTGAAGAACATCAGCCGGTAATCGCACTTTGCTGTAACAGTAAAATAATGGAAAAAACCCTCAGTAACATTGTTGAGGTCAAAGCGCGCGGTGCCGAGGTTTTGGCACTTACTTTCCGCAATAACGAAAAGATTGTGTCGGTAGCGGACGATCTCATGTTTATCCCTGAAATTGATCCGATTTTCTCGGGCGTTGTTGAAATAGTACCGCTTCAACTTCTTGCCTACTATGTGGCAAAAGAAAACGGTTGCGATATAGATAAACCGAAAAATCTTGCAAAATCAGTAACGGTGGAATGATATGGATAAAATTCTCGTTTTAGATTTCGGCGGTCAGTATAATCAACTTATTGCTCGCAGGGTGCGTTCGAATAGCGTTTATGCCGAAATCAAGCCCTATAACAAAACAACATGCGAAGAGATAAAAAGCGCAGGTTATAAAGGCATAATTTTTACCGGCGGACCAAACAGCGTGTATGACGAAAAATCTCCGCATTATAGCGCCGAAATACTAAACCTCGGCATACCGATACTCGGTATTTGCTACGGTCATCAGTTGCTCTCTTTCCTTGCCGGCGGCGAAATCGCGGCGGCAGAAAGCGGCAGTGAATACGGGAAAACGCGCCTGTTTGTAAAAAATAGCGGACTTTTTAAAGATGTGCCGCAAGAAAGCGATTGCTTTATGAGCCACACCGATTATGTAAAAACTCTGCCCGAGGGATTTATAAGTATAGCCGAAACCGATAAATGCCAGAGCGCCGCAATCTGTAACGAGTCAAGAAAACTTTACGGCGTGCAGTTTCACCCGGAAGTTACTCACACCGAATACGGCGAACAAGTGCTTAAAAACTTTATTTTCGGTATTTGCAAATGTTCTCCCGATTGGCAAATGGACGACTTTATAGAGAAAACAACAAGCAAATACAAAGAGAAATTAAAGGGTAAAAGAGTGCTGTTAGCGTTATCCGGCGGTGTGGACTCGTCGGTCGCGGCTGTGCTGTTACACCGCGCAATAGGCGAAAACCTTGTTTGCGTTTTTGTTGATCACGGACTGCTCCGTAAAGATGAGGGCGATTATGTAGAGAATACTATAGGCAAAAAGTTAGGTGTTAATATTATCCGCGTAAACGCAAAAGAACGATTCTTAAAAGCCCTTTCCGGTGTTACCGATCCGGAAAAGAAACGCCATATAATAGGCGAAGAGTTTATCCGCACATTTGAGGCAGAGGCGAAGAAACTCGGCAAAATTGATGTGTTGGCACAGGGCACGATTTACCCGGATGTGATAGAAAGCGGAAAGGGTGATTCGGCGGTTATTAAGAGTCACCACAATGTAGGCGGACTGCCCGATATTATGAGTTTTGAAAGCATCGTAGAGCCGCTTCGCGACCTTTTCAAAGACGAGGTAAGAGAAGTGGGAATTAAACTCGGAATACCTAAAGAACTCGTTTACCGCCAGCCGTTCCCCGGCCCGGGACTAGGCGTCAGGGTAATAGGCGAGATAACAGAAGAAAAGTTAGAACTTTTGAAAGAGGCGGACGCCGTTTTCAGAAGTGAAATAGAAAAACTTGGATTTGCCAAACGACCAAATCAGTATTTTGCGGTGATTACGGACACGAGAAGTGTAGGCGTTATGGGAGACGCACGAACTTACGGTTATACGGTGGTTTTGCGTGCGGTAGATACCGATGATTTTATGACGGCAGATTGGTCAAGGTTACCTTACGAACTCTTAGAAGCGGCAAGTAGCAGGATAACCAATGAAATTAAAGGCGTTAGCAGGGTGGTTTACGATATAACATCAAAACCGCCTGCCACCGTAGAATTTGAATAGGAGAGATATTTATGACAAAATATATTTTCGTAACAGGTGGCGTGGTGTCGGGACTTGGCAAAGGCATTACGGCGGCATCACTGGGCAGACTTCTTAAATCCCGCGGTCTTAAAGTTGCCGCGCAAAAACTTGATCCTTACATAAACGTTGACCCGGGCACTATGAGCCCATATCAGCACGGTGAAGTGTATGTTACCGAAGACGGCGCCGAAACCGACCTGGATTTAGGGCATTACGAGCGGTTTATAAACGAGGACCTTAACAAGTATTCGAACCTTACTACCGGTAAAGTTTATTGGAACGTGCTTAATAAAGAGCGAAGAGGCGAATATCTCGGCTCTACCGTTCAGGTAATTCCTCATATCACAAACGAGATAAAAGAGTTTGTATACAATGTCGGCAAGCACTCTGATGCAGATGTGGTAATAACCGAAATCGGCGGTACAATAGGTGATATCGAGTCGCAGCCGTTTATTGAGGCGGTAAGGCAGATTTCCCTTGAAGTAGGCAGAGAGAACAGTCTTTTTATCCATGTAACGCTTGTCCCCTATTTGCACGGCTCGGAAGAGCATAAGAGCAAACCTACGCAGCACTCGGTCAAAGAGCTTCAAGGTATGGGTGTAAACCCCAATATAATTGTTCTCCGCTGTGATGAGCCTCTTGAAGAGAGCATTTTTAAGAAAATATCGCTTTTTTGCAATGTAAAACCCGATTGTGTTATAGAAAATATCACTCTCCCTAACCTCTACGAAGCACCGCTTATGCTTGAAAAAGCAAACTTTTCGGAGGTTGTATGCAGGGAGTTAGGTCTCAAAACAAAAGAACCAGACCTCAGTAGTTGGGTAAAAATGGTAGGGCGGATAAAGAACAGATCTTATACCGTACATATCGGTCTTGTGGGTAAATATGTAGGGCTTCACGATGCCTATTTGTCGGTAGCCGAGGCCATGCGCCACGCCGGATATTTTTACAATACCCATATTAAGATTCACTGGATAGATTCCGAAGAAATAAATAAAGATAATGTATCGGAAATGCTTTCAGGGCTTCAAGGTATTATAGTGCCCGGTGGCTTCGGTCAAAGAGGCATTGAAGGTATGATACTTTCCGCACAGTATGCAAGGGAGAATAACATACCGTATTTCGGCATTTGCCTTGGTATGCAGATAGCGGTTATCGAGTATGCAAGAAATGTGGCAGGCATTAAGGACGCCAATTCCGGTGAATTTGACGAGCAATGCAAAAATAAGGTCATTGACTTTATGCCAGGGCAAAATGACGATATTGACAAGGGCGGCACTTTGCGGCTTGGCGCTTATCCGTGTATTATAACCCCAGGCACCACTATGGAAAAGTGCTACGGCAAGCGTGAAATCAGCGAACGCCATCGCCACCGCTACGAGTTTAATAACGATTATAAGGATAAACTTACAAACGCAGGGCTTAAAATAGGCGGTATGTCGCCCGACGGTATGCTTGTAGAAACAGTAGAATTGACCGACAGACCTTTTTATGTAGGCGTTCAGTACCACCCAGAGTTTAAGTCAAGACCGAATAAACCCCACCCGCTCTTTAAGGGCTTTATCGGTGCAGCATTCGAACTGTCAAAAAATAATCAATAAGGGTGTAGCGTATGCTTTTTACAAAAATGCAAGGGCTTGGCAACGATTATCTTTATGTATACGGCAGTGTTCCGGAGAATATAAAGGATATAAGCACTTCGCTTTCCGACCGCCATTTCGGCGCAGGTGCTGACGGTATGATATTTATTTCGCCGTCTAATATCGCGGATTTTTCCATGCGTATTTTTAACGCGGACGGAAGTGAAGCGAAAATGTGCGGTAACGGTATTCGTTGCGTTGGCAAATATGTCTATGATAAGGGATATACCGATAAAACACGGCTTAAAATCGAAACCCTTTCGGGTATCAGAAATCTTAAATTGAATGTACTTGGCGGAAGGGTTAAAAGCGTTACGGTTGATATGGGGCAAGCCGAAGCCAAAAACGCAAAAACCGCCTTGGTAGGAGGAGAAAAGGTAACATATATACCCGTAAATGTCGGCAACCCGCACGCGGTAATATTTGTAAATGATACTCAAAGCGCGTCTGTAAACACGATAGGTCAAAAGTTTCAAAAACTTAAAGACTTTCCCGGCGGGGTAAATGTTGAATTTGCGCAAATTATGGACGAAAACAATATCCGTATGCGGGTTTACGAGCGCGGAAGCGGTATAACCATGGCTTGCGGCACCGGCGCTTGCGCTGCCGTAGCGGCGGCTGTAAAACAGGGGCTTGTTAAATCAAACAGCCCTGTTTTTGTAACGCTTGACGGCGGCAAACTTGAAATAACTGTATTTGAGGATTTCAGCGTAAAAATGACCGGACCGGCACAAACCGTTTATGAAGGTGAAGCAAATATATGACTGTGCCAAACCAAAACCATGCCAAGCTCAAAGATTCATACCTTTTTTACAACATATCAAAAAAGGTCGCCGCGTATAATTCGGCACATCCGGATAAGCACCTTTACCGTCTTGGAATCGGCGACGTATCATTGCCGCTGCCGGAAGTTGTAATAAAAGCGCTGCACGAAGCGGTTGACGAGCAATCGAAAAAAGACAGTTTTCACGGCTATATGCCAGAGTGCGGCGCGCCGTTTTTGCGCGAAAAAATCGCCGCGCACTATAAAAGCCGCGGCGTTAGCATAAACGAAGACGAAGTATTTGTGTCAAGCGGAGCGAGCGACGAACTCGGCGATATTCTTGATTTGTTCGATAAATCGAATACCGCGCTTATTATGGAGCCGGCATATCCCGCTTACGTTGACGCTAATATTATGGCAGGCAGAAAAATAATACGTCTGCCGTCGGGAATTGAAAACGGATTTTTGCCCGAGCCGCCGCAAAACACAAAAGCGGACATGATCTATATATGCTCGCCTAATAACCCTACAGGCGCGGTATTCAGCCGCGAAAAACTTCAAAAGTGGGTTGACTTTGCAAACGAAAACGGCTCGGTTATTATCTTTGACGCGGCGTATGAAGCCTTTATTGAGGACACCGACCTGCCGCGCAGTATTTTTGAGACCAGTGGCGCGCGCACCTGTGCAATAGAGATTTGCTCACTTTCAAAAACCGCCGGCTTTACCGGCACACGCCTCGGCTATACCGTAATACCGAAGGAACTCAAAAGATATAATATGTCTTTTAACGATATGTGGGTGCGAAACCGCACCACCAAGACAAACGGTGTGTCCTATATCATCCAAAAGGGCGCGGCGGCGGTATTTACACCAGAAGGTCAAGAGCAGATAAAAGCCAATATCGGCGTTTACAAAAACAACACAAAAATGATAATGAACGCGCTTGATAAAGTCGGCATCTGGTACACAGGCGGCAAAAACTCGCCTTATGTATGGATGAAAGTGCCGGATGGCTTTGACAGTTGGAGTTTCTTTGATTATCTCTTGAACAAAGCCGGAATAATAGGCACCCCCGGCGCGGGATTCGGCAAATGCGGCGAAGGTTTCTTCCGCTTTTCCGCCTTCGGCATCCCCGAAGACACAAAAAAAGCGGCAGAAAAAATGAAAGAACTACTCACAAATACAAGAGGTTGCGCATAAAAAATAGGCGCAACCTCTTTAAAGTATATTAAAATACTTATGTAAAATAAAAAACTTTCAAAAAACACTTGACAAACGAACAAATGTTTTGTATAATGATTTTCCAAATATTTTTTTGGAATAATAAAAATTTAATATCGGTGTCAATACATATTTGCGAGCTTTTGTTCGCTAATGCTGCGGTAAGCTGAAAAATTTTCGCACACATCCCATTTTTTGGAACACAGGTGGGATGCAAGATGGTGTTCCCGGCTCTAAATTTTAGCCGTCACATAGACACACTTTTTTAAGCAAAGAAACAATTTGCTGGATAAGTGTTTTTATGTGACGGTTATTTTTTTGCAAAAAAATTTACATAGAAACTTAATTTTCAGCCGGTTTCGTTGTCTTATATATGAAAAAGTTTTCTAAATATTTTCACAAACATATGCAAAAAATTTGCCTTTTTAGACGTTATATGGAGGGTAAAAATCTTTACCTTCAAGTATTAACAATTTAATGACCGTACGAATGGGATATGACTGTGCGAGGACCGTAATTATGGGGCCCCCGGAAAGTCGATAGACTTTTTGGGGAGAGGAGGAACAACGCGCCAGATGAGCTTTCGTGTTTACACGGAAGCGATAAAGGTATAGTTTGTGACGACGAGAGCGCGGCGACGCCCGGGTGAGATTCCGGGGCAGGTATATAAAAACGGCATTCGATAAAAGCGGCGACCAAAGACATAAAAGCTAAAAAATTATTAAAAAGAGGAGCGATTATAAAAATGAAAATTACTGATTTAATTATTGACAAAGAGTTTGAAAGCGTTATTCCGCCGCTTGAAAAACAGGAGTTTGAATTTCTTGAAGAAAGTATTCTTAAAGACGGTGAAGTGTACCATCCACTGGTTGTATGGAATAACATTATTGTTGACGGTCATCACAGATACAAAATTTTGAAAAAGCATCCAGATATTAAATATAGGATTACTGAAAGACATTTTGAAAACCGCTATGAAGCAATTTCTTGGATTTGTCTTAATCAACTTGGGAGAAGAAATCTTTCGGGCATTCAAAAAACAATATTAATGGGAAGAAGATACTCTGCTGAAAAAGAATCGAAAGGTTCAGCCGATAGAATTAAGAAAAAAACTGATAAAGATTTCCCTGTGGGTCAAAATGACCCACAGGGAAACGAAAAAAGATCTGAGGCACATCAGACCGCTATAAAAATAGCAAAAGAGATGAATACAAGTCCTAAAACCGTTCGGCGTGCCGAAGAATTTGTTAACGGAATGGATGCAGCCGAAGAAGTTTTACCGGGTATTTCAAAAGAAATTATCTCAGGAAATATTAAACCAAATAAGGCAGATGTCAGAGCCATTGCTAAAGCACCTGCTGAAGAACGAAAACAAATGGCTAAAAATCTCTATAAAAAGCTTACTCCGGAAGAAAAGGAGCTGAGAAAAAGAAAAAGAGATTTTACAAAATCTATAGAGGTATTGGATCAAACACATATGCCATCGGCGGATAATAAAATACAGCCGGAGGATATACTGATGACATTTAGCGGCGCATCAGAAAATTTTATAAGCATTATAAGCCATTACTTGGATTATATGCCGGAACTATTAACCGATCCCAAATACTTTCAACAGGTAAAAAATGCAATTCAGCCGGTAAAAGATTTTATAAAAACTTTGGAGGAAAACAAACCTTCAAACAATATCTCAATAGCCAAATAAATAAAGTAAAAAACTACTGCTACAACAACTACTAAATATGTAAAGATGACCGGTAGAAATGTCGGTTATTTTTATATAGAAAACAAAAAAGGAGCTGATGCCTATGTGGGTATCAAATGGCTAATGGGACGACTTAAATGAACAGTCTGTCCTATAGTTTAGCAAGCAGGGACTTTGTGTGCCACGCAAGCCCCGTCACAGCCGTTTATCCGGCTGAATCTTTGAGGGCTTTACGCCCCCAAACCCCCAGTGAAAGGATGTGGAGTTATATGGGGAAAGAAACAAGAATCGCTTTTCGATTGTCACAAAAAGAAAAGCAAATCATTACGGCAAAAGCGAAGAAATGCGGTATCTCAAGAACTGAATATGTAAAGCAAAGAGCATTGGGTTATGAACCGAGATCGGTTCCGCCTGATGCTCTTTTTAAGTTGCTCGAAAAGATAGGCAACTTAGAGGACAAAAGCAGTTCACCCGAACTCGATTCAAAGATTGAGGCGTTGCTATGCGAGATTACCAACACTTTGCTGCTGCCCGGAAAGGACGGTGATTCACTATTGCAGTTACAGGATTCTGGCCCGTTTACGGAAACCTAAAAGCCACGCTTAAGTATGCAGACAATCCTGACAAGACAACACCTCGGGAATATCTTGACGATGATTTATATTCAGCTGTTCGGTATGCGCAGAATGATGACAAAACAGATAAGCAGATGTTCGTTGCCGGTATTAACTGTTCAAAGCAAAATGCTTATGCCGAAATGGTGTCTGTTCAAAGGCGATTCGGTATGAAAGGTAAGGTAGTCGCTTATCATGGCATACAGAGCTTTAAGCCCGGCGAAGTTACACCCGAGGAAGCGTTTGAAATCGGTAAAGAAACCGCGCGAAGAATGTGGGGAGATGAGTATCAAGTTCTCGTCACCGTTCATCTGAATACAGAGTCAACTCATTGCCATCTCATTCTAAATCCCTGCTCATTTAAAGACGGTCAAAAGTTTAAGAACAAGATCGGCGACCATATAGAACTCCGTAAGGTATCTGATGAGGTGTGTCGTGAATACGGCAAGTCAGTATTAAAGGATAGCAACTTTTACAGCAAAGGCAAAAAGAAAGAATACTGGGTTCGCAAAAACGGGCAATACACTCACAGAGATATGATTAAAGGCGATATAGAATATGCCCTGCAATTTTGCGACTGCGCCGATGATGTGTACAGATATCTCAAATCTATAGGATATACGATTAGCAAACCCGGAGAACGAAAACACCTTACTATTACCGCACCCGGCTGGCAGAGACCTGTGCGGTTGGATACTCTCGGGTTTACAAGAGAATATCTTAATAAGCGTCTGAACGAAAATTATAACGACCCTGAGTTCATATATTTCAAAAGGCAGTATCCACCGTATAAGCCAAAAGCATTCCCACTTTTATATGAAATAGAAGAGTTAGAGTTTACAGCCCAGCACAGTAATAACACCGCAAAGATTTTAGTAGCACTATTATTCCTTTTGATAATACGCACCTTTGAACTGTTACACGAAATGAAAGAGGAATTTTTGCTTTCCGTAGATTTAAGGCACGAAGTAAAAGATCTAAAGCAATATATAAGCGACTATCACTTTATGAGAAACAACAGTATTGAAACAATGGAAGACTTATATAAAGACATTGAAAACACCAAAGCGGAAATAACCGAACTTGAAAAACAGCGTAGTGACATTGACAACAAGCGTCGTCGGGCAAAAACGCCTGACAACATTCATTTTTATAAGGAACAACGCAAAGAACTAACAAAACAAATCACACCCCTGCGCAAGAGACTTAAACAAGCGGAAAAGATTTGGAATAAATCACCGCATTTGTTAGAACTCGTTAAGCAGGAGCAATCGCTTGAAACACAAGCAAAACAAAAAATAAGAATTAAAGAATGGAGTAGATAGAATAAATGAAAAAAGAAATAAAAAAATCTACCGTAAAGACGGTAAATAAAAAATCAAGCCAAAAGGAAATGGACGACTTCTTAGACACTTTACTAACAAAGGAACCGGCTGAAAAGAAACAAAAGCCCAAGCTAGCAAATATTAAACTTGAAAAGCTTCACCCGTTTGAAGGTCATCCTTATAAGGTTATAGATGACGAATCAATGGAGGAACTGAAAGAAAGCATAAAAGAAAAAGGTTTATTAAACCGCATAATCGTCCGACCGCTTGAAAACACGGACGAATACGAAATAATATCCGGTCATAGGAGAGTCCACGCCGCCGAGCTTCTTGGAATCAAAGAAGTACCGGCGGTTATTTATTTCATTGACAGAAACGAGGCAACAGTTTTAATGGTTGATTCAAACTGCCAGCGGGATAGCGTATCGCCTATTGAGAAAGGTAAAGCATATAAGATGAAGTTTGATGCACTTTCTCATCAAGGAAAAGCAACTTCGGGACAATTTGTCCCGAAGTCCGATGACAATCGCACAACGGCACAAATAGGTGCGGATGCCGGCGAAAGTTATAAAACTGTGCAGCGGTTTATACGCCTGACCTATCTCACCCCCGAACTTCAAGAGTATGTTGACACAGGCAAGATGAAAGTATCTCCGGCAGTGGAGATTTCTTTTCTCGACGAAGAGCGACAGCGGGATATAGTTGACTGCATTGAAGAAACAGATATATTCCCCTCTCACGCACAGACAAGGCGAATGAGACAGTTAGACACTGAGGGCAAACTTGACTATGACTCCATAAAGGAAATTATGTCGGAACTCAAACCTAATCAGGTGGAAAAACTCAAAATTCCTATGGATAGTATAAGGAGGTATGCCCCAAAGGGTGCTACACCCAAAGACATTGAGGAACTTGTAGTTTATCTTATGAAACAAAATTATGAGCGCCAATGTCGTATGCGCGATGACGGTGCAAGATAAGGAGGACGGTATATGAGTAATTGGATAGTAGGTCTCGGTTTAGAGGAGCATAGCTATAAAATAGGTGATGTAACCTATGTTGTCTCTCCTCGTTTTGCAAAGCCAACAAAAGAAGATAAATCAACCTTCTCCGACAGAGTAAAAAACTTCATCGGAGGAGACTTTGCAGAATTGACAGCGGATATTAGCACAAATAGAATTAGCAATGAATATGTATGTTCGGCTGCCGGAAAGGAGGACACATGCAGTCGAAAAATCAAAAACTAAATAAAATTACGGGTATAACTGCGTTATACTGCCGTCTATCCCGCGATGACGGTGCTGAGTGCGAAAGCAACTCCATTGCCAATCAAAAGCGGATGCTCGAAAAGAAAGCAAAGGAATACGGCTTAAAGAACACAAGGTGTTATGTCGATGACGGCTATACAGGCACTAACTTCAACCGTCCCGGCTTTCAGCAAATGCTGGACGACATCGAGGCTGGCTACGTCACTACCGTAATGGTGAAAGACCTGTCCCGTCTCGGAAGATATGCGCCTACAGTCGGTATGTATATGGATAGCTATTTCCCCGAACACGATGTTCGCTTTATTGCAGTAAATGACCTTGTTGACAGTGATGAGGGTGAAAACGAAATTGCACCGTTCAAAAATGTTATGAACGAGATGTATGCGCGTGATATCAGCAAGAAGGTCCGTTCAGCACACCGCATACGCGGCAACTGCGGCGAGCCGCTCGGTCAGCCGCCTTACGGGTATATAAAAGATCCGCTGAATAAAAAGAAGTGGATTATAGAGCCCGGTGCGGCGGAGATTGTCCGTGAGATATTTAAGATGTGCATTGAGGGCAAGGGCAACGAAACGATAGCACGTATTCTTTCAGAACGTAAGGTTCTCGCTCCAACAGCATACTGGTTTGATCGGGGAATAAAGCGCGGCGGTAAGAAAGTTCCGAAAGAACCGTGGAAATGGAAGTGTGAAAGTATAAAAAAGATACTGTCAAATCAAGAGTATTGCGGTGATGTTATCAACTTCAAGACCTACTCAAAGAACTTTCGTAACAAAAAGCGTATAGACAACCCGCAGGAAAACTGGGTGATATTCAAGGATGTTCACGAACCGATTATAGACAGAGCGGTGTTTGAGCGTGTGCAGGTAATGAAAGCAAAAACAAAACGCCGTGCTCCAAAGAACAACGGCGGCGAAAAACATCTGTTGTCGGATTATCTTTACTGCGGGGATTGCCATAAGAAACTCTGGTATCATACGAACACGATCAATAAGGATATCCATTTCTTTTCGTGCTCTAACTACGCCAAAGATTATCGTGGTACTTGCAAAACCAGACACTATATTCGTGCGGATGCCATTGAGCAGGTTGTTATGTTGGAAATACGCCGTCTTGCAGAGTTTTTAAGGGATTACGAAAACGCCTTTGTCAAAATACTGACGGAAAAAACAAACGGTGATATTCTCACACAGCAGAAATATTTGCAGGATGAAATTGACAAAGCCGTTGCACGAAACGACAAGGTTTCCGGTATGTATGAAAAGCTGTTTGAAGACCACGCCGAAAACAAGGTATCGGAAGAGTGGTTTATGCACATGTCGCATAAATACGAAACTGAACGCCTTGAACTAAAAAATAAAATCAGCCGTTTCCGCAAGGAACTCGCCGAAACCGATTCACTCAAAATCGGTCAACAGTCGTTTGTGGGTGCAATTCGAAAGTTTCTTCAAGTGCAGAAATTAACCCGTCCGTTGCTTCAAGAACTCATTGATCATATTGATGTTTACGAAACGGAAGGCGTTGGCAAAAGCAGAACACAGAGGATAGCAATTTACTATCGCTTTGTCGGGTATATTGAGTTGCCTGAAATGCTAAATCAAAGGCGTAATATCCGAGCAGATACCCGTAGAGGCGTATCCGTAGAATATGTTCCGCGCGTTGCTTCGGCGTGATCAAAAAAAGGAGCAGGTTTCTTAAAACCTGCTTCGTACATAAAATAATCGAGTATCCATAACTCAAGTCCGTTATAGATACTCGATATGGCAGGGGCAGAAGGACTTGAACCCTCGGCACTCGGTTTTGGAGACCGATGCTCTACCAACTGAGCTATACCCCTATATGTTATTCAGTTTTATATGTTTTTTTCGTGCCTCGGGGTCTGTGCAGAACGCTGGCTGTTTGCCCTCTTGCGGTGCCCG
>JAFZIW010000182.1 GCA_017554125.1 Clostridia bacterium
AACGTATCGGTAATCTCACTTTTTGGTTTTTGTTGTTATTACGGACAGCACCGAGAAACATACGCCTACCGCGCAAATCGCCGCGAGCGCGATTATCGCAATAACCGGCGTGTTTATTTTTGAGAATATACTGCCGCTTGCGGAAGCAACCTCGATAACCGCCGCGTAGGAGCGCAAGGTTTCGGTTTCAACGGTAATGCTGTCGTCAAGAATACCGTTTGAAACTATTTCCGCGCTGTAATCGTCCACGCAGGCGATTTTAATGTTATCGCCATTTGGCAGGCTGAGCCTCATTCTTCTGCCGGACGTTTTTACGCGGTTACCGGTATCGTCGGTAAGCTCAACCTTATAGAGCTTCTGCGCACTGTAACCCGAAAGATTATCGTTTACAAAACTCAGGCTTTCGTCATCCGAAAGAACCTTAACGGATAATTTGGCGTTGAGTTTCGTAAGGTCATCGTTTGAATCAAGCGCGTATATACGAAGCACTACGCTTTCATCCGACTCCAAGTCGATATACTCCGGCAGTTTTTCCTCTTGTTCCTCTTCATCCTGCACCGCGCTCATAGCGCCGTAGGCTTTGAGTTCTTCAAGTCGGCAAGCGCCGTAACGCCAGTCGCCGATAGTAAAGACGTAAGCGATAAATCTTGCGTTTTTCCATTCGTTTCGCGCGTCGCCCGAGAAATAAGCTTCCTCATCAGGTAGGCTCGCGTCGGCATAGTCCTCTTTAAGCACCACCGGCGTACCGGTGAACAGGTCGGCAAATTTCCTCGCCGCGTAAACCTTTGCGGAGCGAATACCCTTATGTATGCCGCTGTCTTCCTCTATATTGTCAGCCGAAGCGTAAACGTCAACGCCTGTAAGGTCATAGTTGGCATACAAATCGTAAATGAATACAAACGATGAATTCGCGGTGTCTTTGCCGCCCCAGAACTCGACCGGATCGCGTTTTCCGTCGGTCAGAGTTTCAACATACGCGCTCGCGCCCATATAGGTCGGGTCAGCGAGGTTATCGGTGGCAACGCCGTAATACTCCGCTTCAAGTCCTTCTATTATGCTCGCCTGAACCGCCGGTTCGCTCTGGTCGGCGGAAACTCCGCCGAACGCCGCGAATTCACGCATACGCCAGGCATTATCAGAACTGTCTGTAAGTATGAACGCGATATATTTTATTTTCTTTAATTCGACGTTCGCGCCGAATTCGTTTGTAGTATCGTCACGGTTTGAATAAGTGAACACAAGATTCTTGGTCTTGAACAAAGTCTCCACATTATCCGAGGCGTATACTTTATAGCCGAAATTGGTGATGAGCTCGGTATCGTACGCGCCCGCCCAGCCGTGAATATGAGTTAAATCATAATACTTATTAAGCTCATAAAGTACGCCGGGTTTATCCTTTTCGGTCAGGCTCCAGATATCGTAATGCTTTGTTAAGTCGCCGTCGGTAAGCTTTGAAAGGTCCGTTTCGGTCTGCGCGTCCATAAAGCGGTAATCATATTCCTTTGAGCCGGCATAATCGCCGTTAGGAGCAATTATTTCTTTGGCAGCAGCACCCTTTAAGACGTTTTCGCCCGCGGGTACCGAAGGCCACGTTATTTTTTCTTTTACAATGGCTTTCTCGCTTCCCGAAAGGTCAAATTCGGATATCATGGCGGTATCGGACGCGCGGTTATAATTCGTGATTACGAACGCGACCGCTCCTACCTGACGACCAACGGTGATTTTAACGGTTTCGCCGCTGCATTTAACACCGGATTTTACTTTGGATTCATCAAGGAAAAGCTTGCCTACCGATTCCGCGGCGTATACGTCGAAGGTTACGCTGTCGCCCGCGTTGCTTGTGCCGGCGGTTATATATGCGTAATCTATATTGTAAACAGCGTCGAGCGAATAGCGCACGCCGACGTTTTTCGGATATTCCCAACCGAGCGCGCCCCATACCTGGAACTGCTTTTTTGTGTCGCCGTCAATAGCCAGTTCAAGGGCGCCCGCGTCGCCTTGTGAAAATCTGGTATTATCGCTGAAATCGCCGCTGCCCACGTCCTGCAATACGCCGTAAGCGCCATCGGGCGCGGAATGTTTCTTGATGAAATTATTGTTTACGGTCGGCGTCGGGTCAACCGGGGTAGGATCGACCGGAGTGGGATCAACAGGAGTCGGGTCGCCGGGCGTCGGATCAACCGGATCTGGATCGCTCGGCTTTTCCGCCGTCCATACCTCGATTTCGGCGATACGCCCGTTACCGTTGCAGGCGGTCAGTAAAACCGCTATATACGTAACGTCTTTATTTACGGAAACAGACTGTACCTCGCCTTTACATACTATATTATCGGCGATTTTACTGCTATCCGAAAACAGATCGTCCAAGCTCGTTGAAGCATACACCGCATAGGTATCGGGATACGCTTCAAAACCCGAATAAATCTTAATATCTCCCACATAATACGACTTATTGAGCGTGAAGAGCGCGCCGGTGTAAACCGTTACGCCGCCGTCCTCCCAGCCGAAATAGGCGTCATGTACGGTGGCGGTATCCCCGTCGTTTATCACGTCAAGAGTTGTAACGCCGCTGATAGTGGGATTAAAGTTATTATGCGCGAAATATGACGCGCTGTTATCATAATGCGCTATGGTCGTCTTTGAAGAAAGCGCCGCGCCGCTGTTTGCCGTCAAAAGATTTTCGCTGACAAACTGCGAAGGCCCATCGGGGTTCTGCACTTTCTTGGTAGCATACGCCTCGTATTCCTTTACTCTGCCGCCGTCACCGTCAAATATAAATGCGATATATTTTACGTTTTTGCCGACTGTAAGCTCTGTCTTTCCGGTACATACGAGCGATGAGGCAAGCAACGAAGCGTCGGTATAGAGCGCGTCCAGGTCGTTTGAAGCATATATCCTGTAAGTATCCGGATATGCTTCAAAACCGGAATATACAACTATCGTATCAATGTAGTATACCGCATCAAGCGTATAAAGAACGCCGACTCCGGTATTCGCGTCCCAACCCCAAACGTCACAGTGCGTTTCGGTATCGGCATCGGTTGCCGCGGCGATAGCGCCGTTCTGGTCGAACTTGTCATTTGCCGTTACCGCGCCGGTAGTCCTGTCATACAAAATTCCGTTAGCGGATTCGGTATGGTTTATAAGGACGTTTTCAGGCGTCGTTTGACCGTCGCCCGAGCCTTCCTCGGCAGACCACAGTTGAACCT
>JAFZIW010000183.1 GCA_017554125.1 Clostridia bacterium
GGTTTTGGCACTTGTGCCCGCTTCGCAGCCGGAGCCGTGACAAACGTCGCAGGTGTCTATTTTCGGTACCTTGACGGTCTTTTTGCAGCCCTTTGCCGCTTCCTCAAACGAGAGGTTTACGTTGGCGCTAACGTCGCCGCCGCGTCGCGGAGCGTTGGGGTTTTGCCGCCTGCCGCCAAAACCGCCGCCGAAAATCGAGCCGAAGATATCGCCGAGGTCGCCGAAATCGCCGAAGCCTCCGAAACCGCCGCCCGGGTTGAAATTCGGGTCAACGCCGGCATGACCGAACTGGTCGTACCTGGCACGCTTCTCCTTATTCGAGAGCACCTCATACGCTTCGTTTACCTCTTTGAAATTCTTTTCGGCCTCTTTATCGCCCGGATGTAAATCGGGGTGATATTTTTTTGCCGCTTTTCTGTATGCTTTTTTAAGGTCGTCGTCGTTTACGTCTCTGTCAACGCCGAGGACGCTGTAATAATCTCTTTTTTCGTCAGCCACTACACTTAACTCCCAAAAAATTTATGTAGGGCAAAACGGGCTGTTACGCCCGCTTTGCCTCTTGCCGGAAAATAAGGTTATTCTTTCTTGTCGTCAACGTCGGTATAATCGGCTTCGTATACGTTGTCGCCGTTCGGTGCGGCGTCAGCCGCGCCTGCCTGACCCGCCGCGTTTTGCTGTGCTTCGGCGGCAGCCTTATATACCTTTTCGCTTACGGCGTAAAGCTCTTTCTGGAGCTCTTCCTGTTTTGCCTTTATAGCCTCGGTATCCTCGCCTTTAAGGGCTTCCTTTAAGGCGTCTTTCGCGGTGTTTATCTTTGACTTTTCTTCGTCGGTCAGCTTATCACCGAGTTCGCTTACCGTCTTCTCGGTCTGATAAATCATCTGGTCGGCGCCGTTTCTGATATCTACCGCCTCACGGCGCTTTTTATCCTCCGCCGCATAGGCTTCAGCCTCTTTGACCGCCTTGTCGATATCTTCTTTTGACATATTGGTATTCGAGGTTATGGTGATATTGTTTTCCTTGCCTGTGCCGAGGTCTTTCGCCGATACGTGAACGATACCGTTCGCGTCTATATCAAAGGTAACTTCTATCTGAGGAATGCCGCGGGGAGCGGGAGCGATACCGTCCAAGTGGAATACGCCGAGCGTCTTGTTATCCCGCGCGAATTCTCTTTCGCCCTGCAAAACGTGAACTTCAACCGAAGTCTGACCGTCAGCCGCGGTGGAGAATATCTGGCTCTTCTTTGTCGGTATTGTGGTGTTGCGCTCTATAACCTTTGTCGAAACGCCGCCCATGGTTTCAATACCGAGTGAAAGGGGCGTAACGTCGAGCAGGAGAAGTCCTTTGACGTCGCCGCCGAGAACGCCCGCCTGTAAAGCGGCGCCCAACGCCACGCACTCGTCGGGGTTAATGCCTTTGAACGGCTCTTTGCCCATAAAGTTCTTTATCGCTTCCTGGACCGCCGGTATACGTGAGGAACCGCCGACCATAAGAACCTTGTTTATTTCGTCTTTTGAAAGACCGGAATCCGAGAGTGCCTGACGGACCGGACCCATTGTCGATTCAACCAGATCCGCGGTAAGTTCGTTGAATTTAGCGCGGGTAAGGGTGGTTTCAAAGTGCTTCGGACCGTTTGTATCGGCGGTAATGAACGGCAGGTTGATATTGGCGGTAGTCATACCCGAAAGGTCTATTTTCGCCTTTTCAGCCGCTTCCTTTATACGCTGCATCGCCATTTTGTCGCCCGAAAGGTCTATGCCCTGTTCGGCTTTGAAGGTGGAAACGATATAGTCCATAATGCGCTTGTCGAAATCGTCGCCGCCGAGTCTGTTGTTACCGGCGGTTGCCAAAACTTCCTGAACGCCGTCGCCCATTTCGATTATGGATACGTCGAACGTACCGCCGCCGAGGTCGTAAACCATGACCTTCTGGTCGTCTTCCTTATCAATACTGTAAGCGAGCGCCGCCGCCGTCGGTTCGTTGATTATTCTCTTAACGTCAAGACCGGCGATTTTGCCCGCGTCCTTTGTTGCCTGGCGCTGTGCATCGGTGAAGTAGGCGGGAACGGTGATGACCGCTTCGTTTACCGGCTGACCGAGATAGCTTTCCGCGTCGGCTTTAAGCTTCTGCAAAATTATTGCGGATACTTCCTGCGGAGTGTATTTTTTGGAATCTATCTCCACAGTATAGTTACTGCCCATTTCGCGCTTGATAGAGCTGATGGTTCTTTCGGGGTTGGTTATCGCCTGGCGTTTTGCCACCTGACCTACCATACGTTCGCCGGTTTTTGAAAACGCAACTACCGACGGAGTTGTTCTCGCGCCTTCGGCGTTAGCGATAACGACCGCTTCGCCGCCTTCCATAACGGCTACGCAAGAGTTTGTTGTTCCTAAGTCAATTCCTATGATTTTTCCCATGATAAATATCCTCCTTAAAAGATATGTTTTTATTTATTATTCGCTTATACCGCGATTTATAACCTTTTCAGTTTGCCACTTTTACCATTGCGGCGCGTATCACCGTATCGCCGAGTTTATATCCTTTTTGCAAAACCTGCGCAACGGTGTTTTCGCCTAAAGACTCATCCTCGATATGCATGACCGCCTCGTGAAGATTCGGGTCGAACGTATCACCGGGCGCGCCGAATTCCTGAATACCGAGCGTCCCCGATAAATCGGTGAACTGCTTTACTATCATCTCGATACCTTTAATATAATCATCGCCTGAGGCTTCCGCCGCGGCGGCACGGTCAATATTGTCGAGAATGGGGAGTAGCTTTTTGATAACCTCGCATTTGGCGTATTCCGCGATGCCGGCGCGCTCGCGGTCGGTGCGCTTTTTGTAGTTGTCAAATTCAGCCGCGGTGCGAAGCAGCTGCTCCTTGCTCTTTTCAAGCTCGCTTTTCAGTTGCTCGATTTCGCCGTCTTTTTTGCTTTTTTTCGGTTTCTTTTCGGCGGCGGGTTGCTCCTCCGCTGTGGTTTCAACCTTTTTTTCTTCGTCCATCTTTTGCCTCCGTATTTTGCAAAAACACCGACAGTTACAGGCGTTTTCACGTTTTTTATACCGGGGTTTGACTTTCCCTGACATATACAGTATACCAGTATTTTTCAAAAAGTCAAGTAAAATTTGAAAAAATTTTTGACTTTCCCTGACCTTTTACAATTTGTTAATAATTGTAACCTTGTTAAAACGCGGGGAATAGTGTATAATCAGCTTATGAAAGATATATGGAATTATTTGCGGGAACTTAAAAAACCGATAGTTCTTTACGGCACAGGCAACGGCGCGGATAAAATGCTTTCGGTTTGTGAAAAATACGGTATTCGCGTTTCGGGCGTTTTTTCGTCCGATTCTTTCGTGCGCAAAAAAGTTTTCCGCGGCATGCCGGTCACCGATTATAAGACCGCCTGTCAAGAATTCGGCGATATGGCGGTGCTGCTTTGCTTCGGTACGTCAAGAGGCGAGGTTATTGAAAACATAAAGCGTATCGCCGCCGAGTGCGAGCTTTACGCGCCGGACGTACCCGTATGCGGTGACACACTTTTTTGCCGCGAATAC
>JAFZIW010000184.1 GCA_017554125.1 Clostridia bacterium
CCATAACTTTTCTCTCCTTTTAATGAATTGTTTATGTAAACTTATTCTTGCATAAGTTCGGGACAGTATTTATAAAGCGGGGAAACGTCATCCGTCTTATTTATATATTTGTAGAATTCTATCGCAACCGGTTTCGGACAGCCCTTCTTATCGGGATCGCCGTGTGAAGCAAACAAACCGAAATTATCCTCGCTTGTGTCTACCGAATAACCGTGATAATCGCTTAACATATAAACTATTACCGCTTCAACGTACGGCATTTTTTCGTTAAACATATCAAGCTGTTTTTTCATATTTTCGCCGTTTATAATCTCCTGACCTTCGTTATCGTGATCAGTGAAGCCCCATTCGGTAATGATCGCCGGCTTGCCCGCGTCGCCGTGACGCTCGCAGGCGGTATAGAAGGTATTACAATGCTCGAAATACTCATCAAGTGTAGAGTTGCTTAAATATTTGTGGAAATTGATATAGTCGAAATAATGGTCGGGGTCGGTGTCGGCAAAATCCTCGGCGAAAGGATGCGCTCCAGATTCTATCGCCTCATACAGATAATCGAGGAAATATATCGCCTCGCCGT
Organism: Clostridia bacterium; assembly: GCA_017554125.1. Lineage (GTDB taxonomy): Bacteria > Bacillota > Clostridia > Oscillospirales > Acutalibacteraceae > UBA737. The sequence continues at coordinate 578 of JAFZIW010000184.1, forward strand.
AGGTTGAAAATCCCGGAGTGGTAACAAACACCTTCGGGTTTACCTCTTTGACCTCTTTATAAATGTAATACTGTAAATCGGCTATCATATGCGCCCGGTCGGTAAAGGTGTATTTATATGAATCGTCGGCGCCCCAGAGGTGACCCTGCTTTGTAAACATATTGGTACCGGGAAGGTCCGGCTCGTTCATCGGCTCAATATAGGTGATTTCGGGGAACTCCTTTACTATCATTCCCCACGCCTTCGCATAGAGCTTTATCCAACGGATATACATATCGCTTTCATTAAGCGGGTCGGGTACAACGCCGTTACTCGTAACCGCGTAACCGTAAGGATAAATCATAGCGTCGCTTACCGCCACAAAATCGGTAATGCCTACAGCTTTCATTTCCTTTATGATTTTATGTACTATATCCTTGAATCCGTCTTTGAATACGAGAGTATCGCCCTCGCCTACGGTGAACAGAGAATCATGTGGAGTACTCAGCCGGTAATAGGTAACGCCGAGAGTACCGACCATATCCACGACGTAATCCAACGTGGCGCTCGGGTCCATGGGGCGTTGCTCGTAGATATGCGCGTTAATGCCGTATTTCAAAGGTTCTTTTCTCTCTGTGATTTTTCCCGAGGCGGAGCCGGATTTTTTGCCGCAGCCGCAAACGCACAGGATCATCAAAACACAAAGGAGCAGAGCAATTATCTTTTTCATTGCTTCTTACCTCTTTTCTTCACGGACAGAATTATAATAACGGCAAGCAACGCGAGTATTATCGCTCCCGTCACCGAGTAAAGCACGATAAACAGTACCGAAGGTCCGCTCTTTGACGAAGCTGTCTTTTCGTCTTTCAGTTTACTTACCCACATATTAACGTCGTTCGGGTCCTGTTCGTAGCTGACGTTTGCCGCTTTGTAAGTGTCATCAAGCGCGTATACCGATATACCGTCCAAAACGGCGTCTTGCGAGGTCCATTTGATAATGCCCGCTTCAACGGGAGCTGAAAACGTATATTCCACTATCGGCGAAGCGAGCTTATCGTTCGGCTCGTATATTCCCTTCGCCGCAACAGACAACGCGTCATACTGCAAAATCAGCTGTAACTGTACGCTCTTATAATCGGAAAGATTATATCCGGAAACGTCAAACCGGGTAGCTTTGCCGCCGTCGTTTACCGTAACCGTTTTAAGGTCGCTTGAAAGCACTGCGGACTTGTTATCGGAAAAGCTCACCGAAATATCCGCACCCATACTGAGAACGGTAAAGTTTGCAATATAGTATCTGCCCGCGTTCACGGTGGCGATACTGCCGCCGGACAGCTTGAGCGCGCCGTCCTTAACCGCGGCGGCGCCTTCGAGGGCGAGTTTATCGGATATTTTTTCGCCGCCGAACGATTCTCTTAAAGCAATATCGGAATCTTCAACCGCTTCGGGCGCGATATTTGTAAGTTTATAATTGAAAATATCAAAGGACAGACCGCTTACGCCGAAAATGCCGACGTATCCGGCGGTGTTTACGTTCGGAATAACGGCGCGGCAAATGCCGAGCTTTGAAATATCCTCGCTGTCTTCCTTAAAGTAAACGTACACGGTGCGGTTCTTCGCAACTATCATGAAATTGTACTTGGTATCCTGGTCTTTATAGAAATGGTAACCTTCGACCGGCTTCGCCTTACTGCCGTCGTCAAACGTGCAGAGATTCGCCGTCATCTGCGTATACGGCGCGGTTCCCCACGCATAGTATTCAAAATTTATCGCGGTTGAAAAGTCAGGAACCGAAGCGTAGGCTTTCTTACCGAAAGAAACGCCGAACCACTGACTGTTAGCGCCCTCCGATACCATTTTCAAATCAAACTGCAATATGAAATCGGTATACGGTTTTTTCGGTCCGAAAGAACTGTAAGAACCCGCGTTGTCAAAATAGAGCGAAGGCTCGGTGGTAAACGCGCCCTTCGGACGGAGTGAAACGCCGGGGCCCATATAATAGGTGCGGTCGCTTATGTAGTATTCCTGGAAGCCGTCCTGCGTAAGCTTGATACCTCCGAAATCGTTGGAGAGATCCGGCTGTGTGCAGGCGTCGTAAGAATTCTCGACGAGTTTGACCGCGGTGAGTTTTATATGCGCCGCGCTTATTCTGTCGAAAGAATAATCACAGATTCCCCAAAAGCCTTCATATTTTATATTGCTGAAAGTAAAGCGGATACCGCCGACTGTAAAGGCCACGGTATGGTCGCTGTAAATTATAACTTCAAAATCTACCGAGGTATCGTCGATATTCAAAACTTCGGCGGGGATATGACCGTCGCCGTAATCGTAGACTTCGCCATTCTTGATAAGATTTACCGACGCGGTTTTGCCGTTATAGTCGCTGACGCCTATCACGGTGGCGCCGCTTAAATCGCCCTCGGCTTCGGCGCCGAGATAAATACCGAAGGTCGAATTCTTTTCAAGGCGCGAAATCTGCGCGTTAAAGGATATTTCATAGGGCTTGCTTACCTTATCGCAGGCGACAAGCTTTTTTTTCGCCGTTATGGTATCATTGGGCTTTTTGAATTCGGGGCCCGCGTCACGGGCAATATAAACCTCATCGCTTGTAAAGCGCGCCTCGTTCGCATGCCAGTTGCTGTCCCCCACCGGCTCATCGCCGTAGGTAACGCTGCTGTCTACGAAATCATCGGAAAAAGCGAGGTGTTCGGGGCTGTCATATACCTTAAAATCGCGGATATTGAATTCTTCATTCGTACCGCCCCACATACAGAAATATCCGTCCGGATGTTCCATATGAACCGTCGTGCCGTAATCGGTGGTAACCACCGGCTCGCCATCTTCGAGTATTTCAAACGTTATCTTGAAATTATTGCCGGCGACTCTTTCGAGCGTTACGCCGAAATCGGTGGTCTTACCGACGTTAAGCGCACCGCTTAAAGGCATACTGCCGAGCGAGGTCCATTTATCCATACCGCCCATTTCGTAAATGGCGGTAACGCCTTTTGACACGCAGAGGTTGAAATCGTAATTGCCAACCGTCGCCTTGGTATCGGCGCCGCCGAATCCGCAGTAAATAAAACCGTCGTTCGTGCCGAGCAGGTCTACCGAAAAGGTAAATCTGTTGTAGCTTTTCAGTTTATACGCGGTAAGCACCAACGCCGAACCGTAATGATACGCGCCGGTAAAGTGCATTCCGTATGAATCGGTTATTACCGAAACGCTGTCGCTCTTGAAATTCGGTTCGAGCGAGCCGGAATAAAAGTGTTCATCCATAACGGTAGATTTGTTCTGACCGTCAGGCTCCCCTTTTATAACGACGCCCTGAGCGAAAGCGGACGAAGCCGCGCACAGTATCAATACGATACTGAAAGCGACCGATAATACCGAATATATCAGCTTTTGACCTTTCATAACATCATCCGCCAATCTTAAAAGTCAACGTCCGGCGTAATTTTATCCGTAACCTTCTTAACGACAATTACGAGGATGGATACCGCCACCGTCATAATAAATCCTACCGTGGAAATAAGCGGCATATCGCCGTTTTGCGCGCGCCCGGTCATATTGAACATATACCAGCCGACCGTACTGTACGCGCTTCTAGGTCCCGTCTCACCCAGTATCAACATAGGTTGAATATAGAAAGCGGACACCGCCATCATCGAATTGACCAAAAATACGCTGATAGTAGGCATAATGAGCGGGATATGTATCTGGAACAGCTCGCGCCAGAAGCCGACGCCGTCAAGCTTCGCCGATTCCTTGACCTCCTCGGGTATGCGCGACATCGCGGACGACACGAGAATAATATTGATACCCGCGCTCGCCCATACGCAGAATATGGATACGAGCCACCACAGTCTGCTTATAACGGCGGGCTCATCCAAAGCCGTTTCCCAACCGTTATAGTTTACGCCGAGAAATCTCAGAACCTCCGCCGCCGGTCCCTGAAGCATACCGGGACTGTATGCAAACATATACCGATAGCAAAGCGTAAGAATAACTATCGAAATCATTGAAGGCAGATAGAAAATCACGCGGAACACACGCTCGCCGTAGATATGCTTTGAAAACGCGTAACCTACGATTACCGCCATTCCGAGACACGCGACGTTTATCGGGATCGCCCTGAATGCGTTCAGGAACATTTTCATTGTTTCAGGTCTTTCCTTAAACATTCTGAACTGTTCTTTGAAGTTATCCAGTCCGACAAACTCATAAACGTTCTCAAAAACGTTCCAGTTGTAAAATGCAAGTGAAATCGTCCTCGCGTTAATGTAAACCCAGAAAACCAGAAAATGAAGCATGGGAACAATCAGTAACGAGAAAATAAACAGGTTGCGTTTAAGATTCTTTCTTCCTTTTTTCACTCGCAGATTTATGTTTGCATTAGCCAACATTTTATACCCCCAAACCGGTATATTGCAGATTTTTGATTACTTAATTTCGGTCATGCGATAATCTTTAACGTATTTTGAAATCGAAAGTCCAAAGGTTCTCTTTGCCTCTTTCATTATTTCGGCGCCGTCGGTCTTTTTAATCATGTTTATAACAGTTGCGGGGCTAACCTCGGCAAACGCGATGGGTGATTTGTAAGTATATATCAGAGAAACGCCGAACGGGCTCTCTTTATACGCTTTAAGCGGGAAATCGTAAATCTTCGTGCTGTTATAGTAAACGTCGAAAACGCTCTTGTTATATTCGGTCAAAGAACTGTCTTCTATTTCTCTTGCGTCATAATTGAACGGACGGATACCGCCGCCGGAACGTACGGTGAATTTCTTTAACTGATCCTCGCTGCAAAGGAAGGTAATAAACTCTTTCGCAAGGTCCTTATGCTCGGCGGCACTCGGCACGAACAAAAAGTCGTCGCTCGCGCAATAGAGATATTTTTCGCTTTCGTGACCGTCTAGCGCCGGGATATTCATAAAGCGGATATCCGAATCGCTTTTGCCGTCGGAATCGCTGTCAAGAACGCCGGTAAGTCTTGCTTCGGACTCGCCGAAAGAGCTCGCCATCGCGATAACCGGTCTTTCCTCGTTGCGCTCCGCGTACAGTGCGCGGGTGAGTTCCTCGGTCGTCAGTGTGTTGACCGCGGAAAGGCTGTTTTTGTAACCCTGGGTTTTTGTATCGACAACGAGCTTTTTGAATCCGTCAAGCGCGTTAGCAATACCCTTCTGGTCAAAAACATTGCTGGATACGGTCTGATTCATGGTCGTCTTTGAGGTGTTGCCGAAATTCCAGAAATCATAGAAGCAACCCTGACCCGGCACGTTGGATTCGTTAAGCCCCTGATACTGAGCCCACCACGTGAAGATAAAATAGTAAACCTGCTGAGCCGCGTTCGCCGTCCAGCCGAACGGAACGTATTTGTGACTGTCGTCGCTCTTATAAGCGTTAATGTCGTCGCAAAGCGCCAGCCATTCGGTCAGGTTTTCGGGCGGAGCTATCCATTTGCCCGTTGACGGGTCAACCGACTTCGCGGAAACCGCGGTGGCTGAAACGTGAGGGATCTTGGTCAAAACGCCGTAGTTATAGGCAAGCGACATCGGCATCGCGGAAAACGGCATTACCCAGGGGTAACTGTCGCCCGTTCCGAGCTGTCTCTCAATGTAATATCTGCCGATAACGTCGGAGTCAAGATAATCGGAAACCTTCACTTCGCCTTTTGAGGTGGTGACGGTCGCGTCGAAAACGCTTGAAAGGTTTTCAACGTATCCGTTTTGTACCCAACTCTGCCAACGGTTCGAGGAGATCATATACAAATCGGAAAGATTCTTGCCCGAGGTAAGGCTGTTCTCCGCGTTGCAATCCATATCGGCGGAGGGGATGACCTGAACGTTCACGCCCTTTTCCTTGCCGAATTCCTCGGCGGCAAGCTTTATCCAGTCGTCGCCGTAGGCGCCGGAATAGTAAGACACGGTCAGATCGTAATTGCCGTTTGTCTTTTTCTTCAAAGAGCAGGCGGACATACATACTACCATAGCCGCCGCCAGCGTTAATGCAAGAATTCTCTTAAAGGTTTTCATAAAAGCATCTCCTTAGTCCTTTTGTGTTTTATGTTTTGTGTTTTTGTTTTAGCCCTTGATGCCGCCGCCCAGAGACACGGTCATTATCTTTTTCTGGAAAGCAAAGAATAAAACGAGCATCGGGATAAGCATCAAAGTTATATTTGCAAAAAGTTCGGGATAACTGCCGCCCTTGGCTATGTTATCCGATATTTCCTTAACTCCCACGCCGAGCGTCGGATACGAGGGCAGGAACAGATACGGTCCGGCAAAATCGTTCCACGTTCCGATAAAGCCCATGACCCATTGCGCGGCTATCAGGTTTTTCGCCTGCGGCACCAGTATCTGTAAAAAGGTTCTCCAATAACCCGCGCCGTCCATCATTGCCGCTTCGGTATATGTACGCGAAATATTCCTGAAAACCGAATAATACATCAAAAAGCCGAAACCGGATACGCCGCAAGCCATAATGATAAGTCCTATATGCGTATCGAATATATGCAGGTCGTTAAGCAGCTTATACAGATACGGCGTGGTTCCCGCGACCGAAACGAACATCGGCATAAGGAAAATGAAATAAACTACGCCTTTAAGCTTGTAATCAAAACTGCCTACCGCGTGACCCGCGCAGAGAGAAAAGAACGCCGATACAGTGGGTATGGAAAGCGAAAGAATAAGTGTGTTCGTAAACATACCCATAATATTGTTCTCGCCGACGAAAAGCAGTTTGTAGTTTTTGAGGGTGAAACTCGTGAATTTCCACTGTTCGTAGAAAAATTCGTTATTGTTTGACTTGAACGAATTTATAAACATCCAGATAAGGGGCAAAAGCAACGTTGCCGCGTATATACAGAACACTACAAACAAAATGCTCATTATCACGCGGTTTTCTTTCTTTGCTCTCTTTCTTTTCCTATTCTGCATAACGGGCAAAATCCCTCCCATATTATGATTCATTGTAATTTTACCATAACGCAACCGTTTTGTATACCAAAAACCAAACAAATAATACAAAAAATTAAACATTTTTTCGTTCTTTTAGTCAAATTTACCTAATTTGTTAAAATTCGGAAAAAATTTCGCGCGTTATGAGGAATATTAATTATATATATACAAATGCAAGAGACTTGACTTTATCGCCCCGCCGCTTTATAATATCTTTAAGCGGCAAACACGTAAAACTTTTTACATTCCCGAATATATTTTTTATGTCATTTTTCATACGCGGAGGTACTTATGCGGGAAATTTATGAAGAAAAAGGCGAAGTAAAGCTTGAAGACTATGAAATCGTGTATCAGATATGCGATCATCCGATTCTAATGACCTCTCCCCATTTTCATAACGTTGTGGAGATAATCTACATTTTAGAGGGCGAATTTGTAGTTACCGTAAGCGATACGACATATATCCTCGGACCCGGCGAAATGGTCCTTATAAACTCGAAGGAAGTCCATTCGGTACACGTCTTGGATTACGGCATACACCGCTCGTTCGCGGTAAAATTCCTGCCCGAGACGATTTGCTCGGACAGCCAGTCGCTTATGGAGCTTAAATACGTTATTCCCTATATTATGTCCTTCCCCGATTTCAAGACCCATTACACCAAGGACGAGGTGGAAAATTCCAACATAAAGAACTGCATTGACAGTATCATAAAAGAGGATCGCGAGCGCGGATACGCTTATAAATTCGCAATAAGAATCTATATCTCGCACCTGCTTCTCGACCTGATACGCAAGGTAAACACGATCAACCCCATTGACGAGGAAATAAAGGAAAATATAAGAAATAAGTTTACCGATATTTTCCATTATATCTCGAATCACTACGCCGAGAAGCTGACGGCGGTACAGGTAGCCAAAAAATTCGGTTTAAGACAATCGGATTTTTCGGCAAATTTCAAAAAAATCACCGGCAAAAGCTTTAACGAATACCTTAATTACGCGAGAATCTGCAAGGCAAAACGAATGCTGATAAGCTCCGAAAAGAACATATCGGAAATCGCTTTTTCGGTAGGCTTTTCGAGCACGAGTTACTTTATCAACTGCTTCAAAACGCAAATGAACGTCACTCCGGCGGGCTTCAAGCAAATATATACGGACCCGCCTGCGAGCGTTTACTACCACCTTGAACAGAATATCTGAAAATCAAACGGCTTTTCACAGCATAAAAGCAGCCGGGTCATTGTGACCCGGCTGCTTTCTTGTTTTTGTTTATTTGAAAATAATTTTTTGCTTGGCTTTTTCGACCGTTTCTTTCGGAACGCGGTAATACTTGACTATCGGCGTAAGCTCCATTCCGTCGACCGTTACGGCTTCTTGCGCATAGGCGCGAAGCGACTCGTCGGGCAGAGCGTAAATTATATCGCCGTCAAAGTAAACGCCGTTTTCGTTCTTTTCGGGTTTCCCGCAGGTCTCGGCATAGAGCAGTTCCCTGTTTTCGTTTATGTACCAAAGCCCCTCGGACAGGCGCATACTGCAACAAAAATACGCTTCGTAGCTGTACATTACAAGGCTGTCATACTGACTGTCGGCGTTCACGACCCTTTCCGTGCCGGCGCCGCCGTTTTCCCTTTGCAGAGTGGAAAAACCGTTATGATATATCCTTGCGGCGGTCCTTCTGTAAGATTCGTCGCCGGTCGCCTTGAAAAGTTCAAGCGAAAGCATGAGCGAATCAACAATGGCGCAGGGCTCTGTCCAGGAATCGGGACGCCCCCACCAGTTGAGATTCTGATAAGTATAGGTCATACCGCCGCCGAAAACGTACAGGTCGTATATCGCCTTGGCGCCGTTTATGTATTTTTCATCCCGCGTGACGGAATACATCCTCATCATGCCTCTTGCCGCGGTCAGAGTGCAATGGGTCTGCACTCGCAGGCTCACTTTATCAATAGCCAGATACGCGTCTGTCATTTCATCGAGCAGTTGCTTTACGGCGGTATTCTTTGTAACTTTATACACGTGGGAAAGCCCGTCGATACTCATAAAAGCGCAACCGACGTCGCTCGATAAAAGCCAGTTGTCAACATAGCCGATTTCGTTTCCGCTGACGCCGCCCTCATCCTTTTTCGAGCGGTCGACCGGGTATTCGGAAAAGCGCCCGGCGGTGGGTAAAAACAGATTATCCGTAATGCTTTTAATGCAGTTTAATGCAATTTCACCCGAAAACTGCTCATAGTATTCGCAAAGACCGCGAAGCAGCCAGGAATGCCCCGAAAGCTGCTGTTCCGCGATAACCTCGCCGTAAATTTTGCCCATATACCCTTTTTCATTAAGGTTTTCTGGGAGCTTTTCCATCATTTGTTCCATACAGGGTATTTTTCTGCCGTTTATCTTGTAATGCGAAACAAAGGCGAGCAACGCCCTGCCCTCCTTATCGGCGGGCCAATCGTAATTACCCGGTGCAAACACCTCGCCTATCTGATAATAGGGGGAATCCGCCAACCTTTTGTAATTAAGGTCGATTCGCTCGTTTAACTCTTTTTCACTTATGCGTTTTATCATAAAAAACACCTCGGACTTATTCCGTCTCAATATTTCTGTACATTCCGTCTATAAACACGTTTTTAAGCGATACGCCGCCCGCAATAAACGGAACGTTTTCCCTGAATGAAAAACCGTCTTTATTAAAGGCGATATTCAGAAGACCGTCGGTAATCACCCGGCAATAAAGCGCGCTTTCGGCGCTTAAATGGCGCATATTACCCTCGGGATACGCCTCGACCGGATACGGCACTCGCTCGCCGAGAAGTCTGTTTTCCGAATACCCTTTAAGCAGGGTAAACGCCTTTTCGGTCTGCCCCGCGCGAAACAGCGAGGCGATAAAATAAAGAGTGCTTCTGTCCCACGCGGTATTATCGCCCTCGTGGGTTTTACATCCGTTATTATTCCAAAGTGTGTTTTCTATCGCGGCGAGAGTACCTTCCGCCCGGTCAAAAACGCCCATGTAAACCGGAAGGCAGTTCCACGCCCGTATATCCTTACACCCCTTATGGTAAGCGTAGGTTTTATAGCCTTTAAGGTTTTCACCGAAATACCCCTCAAACGCCATTTTTATGCGCGTTGCGAGTCCCCTCGCTTTCCGGCTTTGCGCTGAGTTTTTATGTTTTTCAAACAAAACAGAAACAAGCTCCAGCCCGCCGTACGAAAGCGAAGCGGTGGCAAGATTTACGCCGGTGGATATCCTGCCTTCAAGCTCATCCGAATCGGAGTAAACCGCGCCCTCTTCGGTAATGTTTCGCGCTATGTATTCGATACACCAATTAAGCGCTCTTTCCTGCGCGGAATCCGGCGCTTTCCCGACAGTCAACAGATACCGCGAAAGCCCGAAAAGATACATCGCGGCGTCGCCTCTGTCACCTGCGCCGTTCCAGTAATCAAGTCCTTCGGCGATTATACTGCTCGGGATAGGGCGGTATTCGTCGTTCATATACGGCTCATAAAGACAAAAGGCGTTTTCGCTCGCCTGCATGGCTTTTTTATCGCCCGTAAAGGCGAACCACGGCGCCGCGTATTCAAGCTGGTCGTTGCACCACACCGCGGCGTAATAAGCATACCCGCCGGGGCAATGCATAAGCCCTTTTTTAGTTCTGAAAAGGCTCTCCCCCGCGCGGATTTTGGCAAAGGCAAATTCCGTGTCTATAACGTCGTCGCCGGTTGTCAAATCACACTCGGCAAGCAGTTCTTCGACCCTCTCCGCCCGCTTTTGAAACGCGTTTTTTTCAATCGGCGGCTCTTGGTTTGCAAAATACGCCCGATAGGTAAAAACAACGTGAAATTTCCCGCCCGGTTTTACAGGAGCGGGTTCTTTATCGGCGACGCGGTCAACGTAAATATACCCTTCGCAACCGAGCCTTGTTTCAAGCCGCTCGGTTTTTTCGTATACGGGTGTAACACCGTTTTCCCCGGCGGTTATTTCGACGTCCTCATAAAAGCAGCCGAGCGTTGCCGAGGGATAAAAAAGCCGCTTGACGCGCGCGTTTTCGGCGCGTGAAAAAAGAATAAGAAAACCGTTTAACTGCGCTTTTTCAAAGGTCTCCTCCCCCAAAAAATACGGCGGCTTCGCTCCCCTTATACAGTAACTGCCGTGAGTATCGTTGGGCTGTATTCTGAACGAGGGAAACACTATATCTCTTGTGATAAACAAATTGCCGTTTTTCGCGCCGTAGCCGATTATACCGGATACCCGCTCGCCGCTCATTTCAAGGGATTCGGTATGACCTTCAAGGTCGTTTGTTTCAATAAGCCTTTTACTTGTTATTATTTTCCATCTCATAGAAAAACCCTACTCGATAATCGGAATTTCTCTTATCGTACCGTCCGTATCTATTTTAACCGTCTTCACCTCTTGGGGAGTGAAATCCAGTTCAAAATTCTCGCCTATCGCCTTGAAATTCACGGCGGCGGTCGTGGAAACGCCGGCGGTTTCAGCAAGTCTTATAACCAGACCTGAGCCGTCTTCGCTGACTTTAAGCGCGGAAACGCTGATATTTTTCCTGTTTATACTTAGCGCTGAATACTCTTGCGGGAGAACGCCGTCATGGTGGGTTTCCTGTATCAGCGCGGGAGGCATATTAAGCACCTTCGAGCAGTTGGTAATATCCGCGGTAACGTCTTCAAGATGCGGGAAAAGTATAAAGTTGAACTCCTGTTCGCCTTTGTCTATAAACTCCATTTCCTCATCACGGTATTTACTGCCGTAATGGTCAAGATACGCGCAGGAGCGCGCAACGATGACCCGCAAATCGTTATCTACGGCGCAATGGCTGTATTTTCCGTCGTTTATAAGCGCCAGACCCGCGCGGCCTTCCTCTTCAACAAGGTCGACCCATTCGTGGGCGGCGTCTTCCTCGCCGTTCGGCTCCTTTTCGATAAAACCGTACGGCATGGAATATACGATTTTCGGCGAAGCCACGTTTGCCGCAAAGGAGAATTTTATAACCTTGTATTCCTCATCCGCGTCAAGTATACAGCGCAGATGCAAACGCGCATCGTTCTTATAAAGGGTATAATACCTTTTAAGAACCGAGTTTCCGTGCTTTGTGACCGATTTTACGGTGGCGCGGATAGGTCCGTTTTCTATAAGACTTAAACTGCCTTCGCCGAAAGCGTCGATATCGGCGTTAAAAAAGTTTGCGTTATGCGACCAGGTATCGTGCATAGAATCGTCGCAAACCACCGCTTTACAAAGCTCGCCCTTTGCAAACTCGCGCTTTTCCGCCTTTAACAGATAGGAGGTGACGGCGCCGCTTTCGCGGTCAAAGGCCACCTTGACAAGGTTGTTTTCGACCGTGTTCTCGGTGGCTCTAAGGTCGGTTATCATCTTTGTTTCGGATAAATCCTCGGTCTTTTTGTAGATATAATAGACCCTGTAACCCATTGCCGGCAAATCGACTTCAAATAAACACTTCTTTGTGTTCATACAGTCGGTATAAGACGCCCTGACCATTTGGAAAGGCACGTCGTTTCCGTTATGGTCGACCACACGCGTTACGCTGTACGCGCCGAAGCTGACGTACGTTTTAACGGTAAATGGATGAGGATTAAACACAACGACAGGCGAACCTTCGCCTTCTCTGTACCAAAGCCGGTCGCGCATTTCGGAAAAATCGGCTTTGAGAAAATCGGTGGTCTTTATCTTCGCGGATATCCTCTGCAAAGCGAGATTTTCAAGCTCACTCGCCTTTTGACGGGCATATCCGAAAGCGTTGTATGCGTCGGGGTAAGCCTCTTTAATACAACAGCCCGCCAACACGTCGTGGAACTGGTTGAACATAACCCTTTGCCAGGCTTTACTGAATTCTTCACTATGAAAATCTCCGCCGGTAACAATTCCTGAAAGCGTATCGAATATTTCGGCGCTTACAAGCTCGCATTCACTTCGGCGGTTTTCAAATTTCACTTTGCTGTTCGCGCTGTAACAGCCCGGGGCGTGATGCTTCAAATCTCCCTTTATAACGGGCATTTCGGTATCATCCACGCTATGGAAATACTCGTCGGGTACGGCGTAGAAAAAGCCGTCTTTTTTAAGTAATTCCTCCGCCTGCTTCAAATGCTCTTTCGACGGTCCGCCGCCGTGGTTGCCTATGCCGAAAAAGACCATTTGGTCCTGGATTTTCTCATAATAAAACTTTTTGAGTCGCTCATCGCTCAAATCGCCGTTATAAAGATCGGGTATCCTGAAAGCGGTGACGCTGCTTCCGTCGGTACCGACCCACTTATGCAGGTTTTCGGCGGGCAGAGCATGGTTTTCGGTGTCCCTTGAAGGACGCATATAAATATAGTTATCAATACCGGATTTTTTGAGCAGCTGCGGAAGCGCCGCGCTGTGACCAAAGGAATCAACGTTATAGCCGACGTTTGTTATACTGCCGAAATTTTCCTTGAAAAACCTTTGTGAATAAAGCAGGTGTCTGCAAAACGCCTCGCCTGACGGAATATTGCAGTCGGGTTGGACCCACATTCCGCCCGCAAAGCCCCAGCGCCCCTCTTTGACGCGCCGTTTGATTTCCTCGAACATATCAGGGTCAATTACCTTTATCCAGAAATAGTAACCGGCGCACGCGCTGGTAAACTTATAATTTTTATTTTCGTTCATCCGGTCGAGCGCCGAACGGAAGGTTGACCTGATAAGCGACAGTCCCTCGGATACTCTCCACTGCCATATAGGGTCTAAATGCGCGTTGCCTATGAGGTAATAATTGTTTGCCATTGCCGAAACTCCCTGTAATGATATTTTTTGAAATTGCCGTAATTATCTTTGTTTTTATACTTTGACACGGAAAGACGGAATTTTACCGTCGGTTTTCCCGTTATTCTTTGTCTGCGCCGGTACTTTCAAGCACCAAAACCTCGTACGGATTTACCGTAATATCGTTTTCAAACACTTTTCCCGAAATAACGTCTTTGTATCGCGTTTTATTCCGGTACACCCCGCCTTTTCCGCAAACGTCGGCAAGTATCACGCCCGATGTTTTAATGCCGCCGCGGCGGGATACGATAACCGAATCGCCCTCGGTAAAGTCACAGGATACGCCGGCTGTTTTACAAACCGAAGCGATAAGCTTTCTCATATCCTTACAGTCGGGCAGCGTACCGAGAACGTATACGTAGCCTTTCCCTACGGAAAAGCACTGCAAAGCGGCGCCGCCGATAATTTCCTTATGACCGCCCGTAACGTTTACGAGGTCAAAAGCTTTATTCGGCTCAAATACCTCATAATAGGCGTTGCCGCCGAAATCTTTGCCGTCGCTCCACTCGGCTTTGACCCGCTTTTCCTTATCGGGAAACCAGTATTTGAAAACCGCCGGCGTAAGCTCTTCGAGCATACCGTGTAGCCTGTCGGTAAACCTTGTGCCGTCTTTCGTGCGTATATCGGTCATAGGTCCCGTTACCCAGACGCCTCCGTCTTCCACCCACTTTGTTATCCGCTCTCTCAAATCACCCTGGTCCAGCGTTATCATAAGCGGTGAAAAAACTATTTTGTATTTACCGAGATCCGCTTCTTCGTCTATCACGTCAGGGCGAAGACCGCTTTCGATGAGCGGACGGTAAAAATGCTTTTTCAAGCTCTCTTCATACTGAAAATCGCCCACTACCTGCTGAGTGGCGAAAATATTGTTGCAAAGCGAGGAATAATGCAACGCGATATTTGTATCAACCGTCGTGTTGTTTATAAAATCGGCGCATTTTTTGAAATCACGCGCCACCGTCTTTACCTCTTCGGTACTGTACATGGGACGCCCGCTCGAATCAAGCACCGAGCCGTGCACAAGCTCATGCCCCGCCCAGTGGGTGCGCCAAAGCCAGTACATAGTCGCCTCGCCGCCGAGGACGAGCGGCAACCAGGAATTTACATAGCAGAATCCGTCCGGCTTGATACTGCCGAACGTCCCGGTCGAGCCGGAAAAACAGGTGGCGGTTTCGGTGTTCCAGAAGGGACGCGCTTTAAGCGTTCTCATATAATCGAACCAGAAACAGCACTCCCAAAGATTTTCGGGGACGTTGTAGTGGTTAAACTGCACCACGTCAAGCGCCCCGTTTAACTTACGGTGGCTCATACCGCCGAACGGAATGGCGTCGGTGCCGATAGGCGCGGTCGTGTATTTTTTAAGTATTTTTGCCTGCATGGTGACAAAATCGATATTTGCCTGCCCCGCGCTGAGTAAAAACTCCTGTTTTAAGTGGGGATTCTCCCAGGTGTCTCTCGGCAGAGGTACCTCGTCAAAGCTGTCGTACGCCTGGCTGAACAAATTGAGGTTTAACCTCTCGTTCATTTCTTCGACCGTGCCGAATTTATTTTTCAGATGCTCGCGGTATCTTTTTTTACAGTTTTCGCAGAAGCATCCCTCGTTATTCTGAAGATATATCTCATTGTCTATCTGCCAGCCGATAATACCCTCTTCGTTTCCGAATTCAAGCGCTAACTTCTCAACCATCCTCGCGCAGTATTTCAGATATTCCGGATGATTTGAACAGGCGTGACGCCTGCCGCTATGCTGCATACGTCTGCCGTTTTTATACTCGACCAACATATCGGGATGTTTTTTCGTAAGCCATATAGGCGGCGTGGCGGTCGGCGTACCCATAACAACGCCGATACCGGCGCCCTTTAATTTATCGACGACTTCATGCAGCCACGAAAAGTCAAACTCGCCTTCGCGCGGCTCCATTTTACGCCACGCGAATTCGCCGATACGCGCAACGTTTATGCCTATCGATACCATTTTTTCGATATCTTTATCGATTTCCGACGCGTCCCAGTCTTCGGGATAATACGCCACTCCCAAAAAGGGCGGTTTTATTGAAAACATAACATATCACCAAATCCTCAAACGAAAACGAGCGTTTTCAAATACCTTTGGTATTTCGGCGGCGTACCGCCGCCGGTTTGAGGTCATTATAACACAGGAAAAAAAGAATGTATATACAAATTTAAGCAAAAACTATAAAAAAATATACAATTTTACCGCTTAAAAGAAGGTTCGGTTCCGGTCTTCCAAAATTTGCGTCAGACGATTTTTTTCGATAGTTCTTTACTTTTTACGACAAATTATATATAATAAAAAAAGTTTGTTAAAACCGCAACGAGAGAAATACTGCCGCGCGGTGTTCAAACAATCTGTTTTCAAAGAGAATAGAGGTTATAAAACTATGTTCGAGTCATTAAAAGCCGAGGTCAAAGGCGCGCGAAAATGTGAAAATATCAACGACCCCTTTGACACCCATGTTGTCGATTATATCGCAATGGCGTTTTCAAAAATATTCGTTAAGCTGCATATAATTCCGAATATCGTTACCGCCATGTCGGGAATTGTGGGAATAACCGGCGGCATTCTTCTTTGCTTCGATACGCTCCCGCTGAATATATTGGGCGCGATTCTCGTGTTCTTCTCCGCGGTATTCGACGCGAGCGACGGTCAGGTCGCGCGAATGACAAAGCGTTACAGCAATTTCGGCAGAACGCTGGACGGACTTAACGATTTTTTGGTTTACCTTTCAATGTACACAGCCGTTTGCGTGCGGCTTTTTCACGTCAATATACCGTTTACCGAAACCGAATGGAGATTCTTTAGCGTCCCGCTCGCCCTTATCGCGCTTTTCCTTTACATAGTCCAGTCGAGCACGGCGGATTATTACAAAAATATGCATATATTTATGGTGACGCGCGGAAAAGGCGGCGAGCTTTCGAGAACGGCGAATATAAAGGAAAAGATGTGCGCCTGCAAAAAGCCTTCCTTCGAGCATTTCAGGTTAAGCGTTTACCGCATTTATACCTGCATACAGGAAGACGCGACACCCGAAGCGCAGAAAATGCTCAAAAACATAGAGGAAAACGGCGAAGATTATCTGAATGAGATAAGCGGCGCGTTTCTTGAGCGGAGTAAAAAATACGTAAAATATACGAATTTCATGACCTTCAATTTCCGCACAGCCGCGTTGTTCTTACTTCTGTTTTTACCCTGGCAACTTGAATTTTTATACTTCCCGTTTGTAATTTTTATACTTGAGCCTATAAGGCTCGCTATAATCTCGACCTATGAAAAACTTGCAAAAGATATAATAAATCAAAAAACATTTGCGGGTGTGGGAAACGAAAAATGAAATTATACTATCGCATAATCTTTTTTCTGATAGGACTTGCGGGAATGGGTCTTATGCTATGGAAATCAGATTTAGACAGCATTCCCTGGGATGATTTGTTATCGCCGAAAACCCTGCTTTTCCTTGCGGGACTTTTGGGGCTTTGGCTCGTTATATATACCGTACACGTATTCTCCTATTATGTAATACTCGGTAAGGACGGTAAAAAAATTCATCCGGCGTCAATGTATAAAATATGCCTTTCAGGGTTCGCCCTCAACAACGTTACCCCCGCGGGACTTATCGGCGGCGAGCCTTACAGAATTATGGCGCTTAAAAATTACTGCTCGACCGAAAGGGCGAGTTCCGCCACGCTGACCTTCTCCCTTTTCTATATAATCGGGCATATTTCGATCTGGTTCACCGGTGCGGTCGTTTATTTTGCAACCGGTGCCTGCGGCGAAACCGTCACCGATATACTGATTATTTTGACCTTTATTGTAACTGCCGCGGTGCTTGTAGCTTTCTTTTTAAGTAAAAAGCGGGGGCTTGTCCGTCCGTTTATGTCTTTTTTGGCAAAAATCCCGTTTCTTAAAAAGCCGATGAAAAAGGTTTACGAAAAAAACTATAACAGTTACGTTGAAATCGATAATAATATCAAGGCGTTCCGCGCGACACGGTCGCATTTCTGGACCGTGTTTTTCCTGCAATACTTTTCAAGATTGATAGAATGCGTCGAATATTTCCTTATTTTCCTTTATCTCGGCGCTCCGATCGACCCGCTCGGCGGCGTGCTGATCCTTACCATGGCTTCGCTCATAGGTAACCTGATAGTCTTTATACCCATGCAGGCGGGTTCGCGAGAGCTCGGCGTTTATACCGCCCTTAACTCTCTTGAAATCGACAACCAAATCGGCGCAATGGGACTGATAATCTACCGCGTGCGCGATTTCGTCTGCATAATAATCGGCATTCTGCTTATAATGTTTGAAAAGAAAAAGGACAAAGCGGAAATGCTTGAAAACAAAGCGGAAAACGGCGAAATATAAAGTAAATAACGAACAGCATAATACCCGGCGGTTTTTTCCGCCGGGTTGTTTTTTACCGTTTTGCCCTATTCGGTTTATTTTTTACCGAGTGCTCCGCCCCATTCGACTACGGCAAAGCCCTCTCTTGCTGGAGCGGTAAGCGACTGAGCGGGCAAGCTTACGTATTCGCCCGACGGATACCACGCCATAAACACTCTTATAAGCGAATCGGGCGCGGGGGTTATATCAAGTCTTGCGGAATCTGTATACGCCTCTTTTTGGAAAGAAATAACGTTATAGGCGTTCCCGCTCATTTTCGGAAGCCAGAACCCGATAAACTCATCCGCTTCCTTCGGTTTAAGACCGAGACCGGCAAGCGCGTTTTTCAAAAACTCTTTTGTTTCGCCGCCCTTTACGCAAAAGCCGGATGAGAAATCGTACTTCGCGCCTATTTCCGCCTCCCAGAACAGATAATCAAAGGTTTGGACTCCGTCGCTTAAAGTACCGTCGGGATAGGCGGTAACTTCCCAACCGCCGTTATACGTGGGATAGGTACAAAGCATTTTTCCGTCAATATCCAGTTTCACATTTACGTCGGTTTTTTTCTCGGGGTAAAGGTAAATAACGGGTTTATAGCAAACGTCCGGGTCAAGTTTCAAATCAGACTTTGAAATGCTCAGCATATCCGCTTCTATTCTGTTTGTTTCTTCGTCGTAATAAACGTTTTCATAGGTGCAGATAACCTGGTCGTTTACACACCACTCATCGGAAAGCTCGGCGTTAAGCTTTATTTCGTAAGGGAGCGGAATAACCGTTGACGCGAAAAAGCAGTCGGCGTATATCTCGGTAATGTAAATATCTTCAAATATATGCTCGTCGGTAGGCTCTATATCGGTTTTATCTATCCATTCGCCCTGATAGACCTCCCGACCGGCGGTTACTTTAGGTTTTGTCCGCTTTTTTTCCGTCTTTTCCGCTTCCCCGCACGACGCAAAGGTCAAAAGAAGCAAAACAGCCAACAAAACAGATATTACTTTTTTCATACTGCCGCCCTCCGTGAATACTTATTTTATCTTATCCTTTTCCCTGTCAAGCCTGAACGCGACCGAGCGCTTCAGATATTCAAGATAGTTTTCATCGCGGCACATCGCCTTGCCCGGCGTATCCGAAAGCTTTGCAACGGGTCTGCCGTTTACGTACTGAAGCTTAATAACGATATTGAGCGCTTCAACCTCGGTATCGTTTGAAACAAAAGTACCTATTCCGAAAGAGACCTTCGCTTTATCGCGGAAATAATCGTAAAGCTTCTGTGCGCGGTCAAAATCAAGGCTGTCGCTGAAAAGCAAAAGCTTTGTTTTCGGATCGACTCCGTATTTTTTATAATGAGCTATCATCTTTTCGCCCCATTCATAGGGGTCGCCGCTGTCATGGCGTACGCCGGTATAGTTGTTGACCATGGAGCGGTTGAAATCAAGCAGAAACAGATCGGTCGTAACGGTATCGGTAAGCGCCGTTCCGTTATCGCCGTTGTACTCGTTATACCAGTCCTTCATAGCGTAGTAGTTGGTATAGGCAAGCGGTATGGAATCTATACCCTGATACATCTGCACAAACTCGTGTGCGTAGGTGCCGATAGGCGTAATATTATATTTCATCGCAAGGTAAACGTTAGAGGTTCCCACGCATTTATCGGTTTCGGTGATAAGGCGGTAAATGACCTCGTCCTGCCACTCGCGGGAAAGCCGCCTGCGACAGCCGAATTCGGCAAACTTGAAAGTATAAGTGCCGTCGTTCATGGCTTTTATCTTCGCGTCAAGCCGCTTTCTCGCGCTCTTTTTAAGCGCTTCGTAGTCATACGCCATTCTGAAATAAACCTCGTTTATTATTTCAAGCAGATATATTTCAAACTGCATAGCGGAAAACAGAGGTCCGTCCACAACGACCGAAAGCTCGCCTTTTTCATTGAGCTTCACGGTAATATAATCGCGTATAGGGTGCCACAGCCGCAAAAACTCAACGTAGTCATTCTTTATAAAACGAATGGAACGCAGATAATCGAGTTCTTCTTTCGTAAAGCGAAGGGAACAAAGATGGTCTATCTGCGCGTTGATTTCCTGCGCCATCTCTTTTGTAAATAAGATGTTTTCGTTCCGGCATTTGAAATAATACTGACCGCAAAGGTCGGTATGCTTATGAAATATCACCTGATCCATATTGAATTTGTAAAGGTCGGTATCAAGCAACGAGACGACAACGGGTTCAAGTTTCATCTTGTTTCCTCCTCACTTTTAATAAAAGACGGTATAAACGCCGGCATAAGCTGCAGCTTAAAAGCGTTCATTTTATGCAGACGGTCTATTTTCTCTTTTTTCGCCGGGTCGTCAATTTTGCCCTCGCGGATATAACGGTCGAGTTCGGCATAGGTAAAGCCGAGATTTTCCTCATCGGTTTTACCGCAAAGCCCGTCAATAGGCACTTTATCAACCAGCGCGGCGGGGAGACCGAGTAAGCGCCCTATGGCTTTGACCTCCTGAACCGTCAGGTTGGAACACGGCGAAAAGTCGCCCACGCTGTCGCCGTATCTTGTGGAATATCCGACCCAGTCTTCCGAAAGGTTGCAGGTGTTCGCCACCCTGCCGTTGTTGCTTTGCGACACGGCGTAAAGCGTCGACATTCTAATCCTCGCGGGCAGGTTGTTCTTTGACTGTTCGGATAAATCAAACGGTATATTCTTTGTAATGCCGTCCACCGCGTCCTTGATATTTACGGTATAATGGCGGATTTTAAGGTGTTCTACAAGCATTTTCGCCATATCGATATCCGCCTGTTCGCCGTTCGGCATAAGCACGCCGATAACCCTGTCGCGTCCGAGCGCTTCCACGCATAGCGCGGCGACGACCGAACTGTCTTTACCACCGGAAATGCCGATTACCGCGTTACAGCCGGGACCGTTCTTTTCAAAAAAACCACGGATCCACGCCACACACTCGTCTTTAACCTTTTTTTCATCAAACATATTTTACCTCACGTCAATTGCGGCCTTGCATTGTCTAAAAAGCCGGTAAAACGGCTTACAAAATGCTTTTTCGCGTTTTGTTATTCCTTAATTATTATAGCACCGCTTTATCAAAGCGCATACACTTTTTTATAAAAACACTTCATGCCGCGTTTTACCGCATTTATTGCAAACGTACTGCTTGCCGCCCTCATACTCGCAAACGGGTATGTACTCATGCCCGCCTTCCTCGC
>JAFZIW010000185.1 GCA_017554125.1 Clostridia bacterium
GGAGTGCTTTTCTCGGTGCTCGCCGAAGGATTTCAAACAGCTCCTTTAGTACAATGATATCTAAATAAAACAATGTATCATTACGGCGGTCTAATACAAATCGATGAACGGTTGACAACCACCTGATTATGTGATACGCTTGTTTTGAAAATAAAGAATACATACCGCGTCAGGCAGAATAGAGGATATAAGGGCTTATGAAAACACTGTGTAAAAACACCGTTAAAAAAAACATAGAGAAAATCGCGCTATATGATTTAGATAATAACAATATTTTCGGATGCTCGTATATTGTATGCCAAAACGGTAAAATGGTTTGCAAAAAACATTTTGGCGTTTCTGATTGGAATAAAAAAACTCCTGTGGACGATAATACAATTTTTCGTTTGGCGTCAATGACTAAACCGATTACGGCGGCAGCTGTTCTTATCCTTATTGAAAAAGGGATAATTAAGCTTGATACGAAAGTTAAAAGCATACTGCCGAAATTCGAGAACATACATATTATTTCCGAAACGGGTATTGATTTAGGCAAACCTAAAAATGACGTTACGGTAATGCATCTTTTAACACACACGTCTGGTTTCGGAAGCTTAAAATCCGATAGCCTTGATGATGAGGAAAGAAAAACCATAAATAATACAATTGATTATTTTATTAAAAAAGGACTCGATTTTGAGCCTTTTTCGAGAGAAGCTTACAGCGCATATGCCGCGTTTGACGTTCTTGCCGCTATTGTTGAAGCTGTGACAAGCGAGGATTACGAAGAGTTTTTAACAAAAGAAGTGTTTATGCCTTGCAGGATGAAAAACACTGCTTTTACGCCGTCACGGGAACAATGGAAGCGAATAATCGATATGCACGATAATACCGGCGGCGAAAACCGTGTTAAAAATATGCCGGAAGGATGTGTGTTTGAAACTTTTCCGGCAACTCATAAACTTGCCGGCGCGGGACTTGTTTCCACTTTAGAGGACTATTCAAATTTTGCTGAGGCGTTATTAAATAAAGTAAAAGAGAATAAAACATTTGCAATGTTGGCGAAACCTTATAAACCGATAGGAGATCCGACTTTTAATCAGAGCTGGGGTCTGGGAGTAAGAGTTGTTACTAAAGATACATATCCGTACCTGCCTGTCGGTTCATACGGCTGGAGCGGTGCATACGGCTCGCATTTTTGGTGTGACCCACACAACAATATTACGGCGGTATATATGAAGAATTCAAAGATTGACGGCGGAGCGGGAAATCAGTCGGCACAAAGATTTGAAAAAGCCGTGTATGATTCTTTCTGATTATATACTTTGCTTTTATCGCTTATATAAGGACCGATTTCAAAACCCCAAACCTCGGTTGAGGTTTGGGGTTTTTAGTGACTAAAACGTGTTAAAAAACGTATCACGGAACTTCGGGCAGATATATAGAACCGCCCTGACCGCCGGAACTATCCTGAGGTAATTCTTCTTTTCCTAAAATAACGTTTCGTAAGCTTTTTAGAAACTCTTTATCACAAATAGCGGGGTTGGCTGCGTACTGCAACCCGACGTGAACGTAATCGCGAATGTCAACAATAGCTTTTCCCGAACTGTCCTTATCACCGTTTGAGTTGTAATCCGACAGGGAATAAGCCGCCGCGCAGTAGGAAATACCGAACAGCAGAACCGTTATTGCCAAAAGAATTGCGAGTATTCTGTTAATTCTCATCAATAAACCTCCTGAGTTTGATTACAGCCAATCGCCGTTGAGGTCGCTATCAAAGCCATCCGGTGTGGTGCCGCTTTCGCCGGCGTCGGTCCCGGTGTTGTTTTCCCCGTTGTTTGTACCGCCGTTATTTGTGTTCTTGTCGCCGCCGTTTTGCGGCAGGGAAGCGCCGCTCTGATTATTGCCGCCGTTATCCTCGGTATCGGACTGCGAGGCGTTCTCCGAGTCACTCGGGTCATCAGACGTAGAATCGGTATTATCGGTCGCCGGTTGATTTTCGGAATATGAATCCTTTGTTTCACGCTTTTCCTGCCCCTTTTTGTCCGACTTGCAAGATGTGAGAAATGAAAATAAAAACAAAGATATTATTATAAATAATGATATTTTAGCAATGCTTTTTTTCATGAAATATTACCCCGCTTTTTATTGCGAAAACTGTTACAATACAATTATATCACATAATAACGAAATAATAAAGAAAAAATTTGCCGCAAATGCCTTTTACGGCACTTCCGGCAAAAATATCTTACTGCTGTTGCTGGTATTGTCTTCGGAACTGTCCTGCGTGGACGTAACGCCCGGGTTCTGCGGTGTGGACTGTGAAGTGGCGCTGCCGGAAGAAACTTCATCATCGGTTTCTTCATTTGAGGACGGCTTCTCGCTGTCGGTAACCGACTCGTTCACTCCGGATGTACTACTTGGCGTTTTCGAGCTTTTGGTTGACTTTGATTTGCAGGCGCAAATCAGAAGCAAAAGAAAACAAATAATAAATAAGGTTAACGTTTTTGTAAGTGATTCCATAGTTTTAATAATTTCAGTCACGGGGTGTAAGTATTACACCCCGTGACTTTGTCATGATTATATTATATCCATTCGCCGTTAAGGCTATTGTTATAATTTTCCGGTGTGCTGGTGGCAATAACGTCTTCTGTCTCAAAATGAATAACTTCTAATTTTAATTCATCTATTCTGTTCATATTATTACCCTCCTTAAGCTATAGAAGCCTGATAGGCAACCGCCGCGGTGTAGTAATCGTAAAGCGCGCTTACCGCGTTCTTGAGCGCCGCGGAAGTAGAGCCACTGTTCAGTACACCGTAAACGTATGAAAGACCGGAAATATCAATGCTGTATGCCGCGCCGTCAATACTGCCGTTTACGCTATAAGTGGTGCCGAGGCTTGAAACAGGCATCCTCAAGAGATAAACATAATAGCTGCCGCCGGTTGTGTTAGTCGCTACATTTGCGTAATCGGAGGTGGCGTTTGCCGCCGATGCGTAGCCGAGCTTGATAGCGACAGAAGTCGTACTGTCAAAGTTAAGGGTGTACCGATACTGACATGCCGCGTCGCCGCTCGTAACGCCCGAAGCGTCAACCGCTTTATTTGCGGACGCGAGCGCCGAAGCCTTGGCGGTGTAATCATCGGTACCGTATTCAGCCGCGCGATATTTAGCAATAGCAGTGTAATCGGTGTCGGCTGTCCAGCTGTTCTTCGGTCCTAAGTATTCCTGTGCATAGTGACCGTAATCACCTATTGCCTTAACAAGCGTTACTACCGCAGCCGTGAAATCACCGCTGTTTTCGTTTACGTAATCGATATAATCTTTAACGGCATAATCAGCGCCGGTAACGGTCTTACTGCCGTAATGGAAGGTCGGAGTGACGTCTTCAGCCATCTGTACCGAGCTTACAAAACAGGTAAAGCCGTAGAAACCGCTGGGATTTGTAAATGTGCTGTCAAACGCCGCTGTCTTCGTCTCGCCGGCAACGTCAAAGGTCATATAAGACGCCGCTTTTACGTCTGCCGAAAGATCGGTAAGATCCATAAAGAAGTTTACGCCGATAGCGTCGGTAAGCACAAGACTGTGCGACTTGAAATCGGAAGCGGTGAGTGTTGCGGCGGTCCAAGCCTCAAACTCAGCTATGCGGGCGCAGTAAAGCTCGATACCGCTTATCAGGAAGGCAACGTATTTAACGTCCTTGTTGACCGCTATGGTCTGCGCGCCTGTATTATCACAGTTTACACCCGAAGCCACAAGGTTAGCGTCATTGTAAAGGTCTGAAAAACTGTCAGACGCGTAAACGTCAAAGGTATCTATGCTCGTGGTATAACCGGAATATATCTTGAAGTTTCCTATATAATAGGTATCGTCAAGCGTATATTCAACGCCTAAATATCTCGGAGGATCCCAATCGAGGGCGGTCGAGCAATCGTAGGTCGTCGTGGTATCGCCGTCGGTAAGACAATCTATTGTTGCGGCACTTATCTGCGAAGCGTCACCAACATAATGGTTTGAAGGATAGAACTGAACGCAACGCGCGGAATCAACGTTTGTAGCAAGTATGTTTTCCGCAACGAACGCCGGGTCGGGCGCCGGGCCCGCGGGGGCTTCCGCCGTCCACGCCTCTATCTCTCTGAAGCGCGGGTTGCCGGTGTAGCTTTCGCAAGCAAAAGCAATATACTGAACGTAACCGTTTACCGTAGCGGTTATGGCGGCGCCGGTGGTTTCCTCAGCGTCGACAAGCTTGCTTGCGTCATCAAACAGTGACTCATAAGAGCTTGAAGCATATATGCTGTAGCTCTCCGGATAGCTCGCACCTATCGAAGCGTAAACGAGGATATCGCCGATATAGGCGGGCGCGCTGAGCGCATAAAATGCGCCTACGCGATAAGTACCTATGGTAAAGCCTCTCATATCATTATGAGTAGAAGTATTACCGTCGGTATACGCCGCAAATCTATCAGCGTTTACAGGATAATATAAAGAGGTATCTTCGGTCACAGTACCGGTGGATATCAACTGCCAGAACGGAGTTGCGGTAAGACCGGTATCGGTTCTCAGTATGTTTTCAGCAACAAACGGCGCGGGGACACCCGTACCGTCCGCAGTATAAATGCGGATGGCGCGTATACGCGAATAACCGGTTGTCTGTACAAGACCGATGTAAGTGGCGTAAGTGTTAACGCTTACGCGGGCGCCGGAAGCATACTTACATTCAACCGTAGCTACCTTTGAGCCTGCGGTGTAAAGGTTGGCAAGACTGTTGGAAGCGTAAATATCCCAAGTTTCGTCATAGCTCCAAATACCTGCGTCAAGGCAAATGTCGCCAACATAATACATAGCGTCAAAGCCGTACTGTATGGTGGTATAGTTACTGCCGCTCTGCGAAATATCCTTGTGGGAATTGCTTGTGGTGTTGGTGGCAATATATTCAAGTTTATCGGCGCCTATGTTATAGGTAGCCGTCGCCATTGTGGCAGGCACGATTGCGAGAGATGAATAGCTTTGAAGCTTGCTCGGAGTAGAATCGGTAAGGCAAACCGGAGCAAAGGTGTTAGCCTCATCGCCGCTCCAAAGTTCTATCTCACGCGGACGCGCGCTCTCGTTATCGGACGTGATCTGATCGTAAATTACCGCGAAATACTGTACACTCTTATTGAGCGGAATCTCAA
>JAFZIW010000186.1 GCA_017554125.1 Clostridia bacterium
ATTCCGGTATAGTAGTTACCGCTAGTCATAATCCTGCAAAATATAACGGCTACAAGGCGTACGGACCCGACGGCTGTCAAATGGGTCCCGAGGCGGCCGATAGCGTTATGTCGATTATGAAAAAAATCGACTTTTTCAAGGATATTAATCGCATTGATTTTGAAGACGGCATTAAAAGCGGAATTATCGAGTATATCGGCGATGAGGTAATCGAATCATATCTTGACGAGGTTGAAAAATGCCGAGTAAACAAAAATCTCGATTTATCGGGAATAAAAATACTTTACACGCCGCTTAACGGAACCGGAAATAAGCCTGTAAGGAAAATTCTTTCGCGAATCGGTGCCACTGACGTTACCGTGGTAAAAGAGCAGGAATTGCCTGACGGAAATTTCCCCACGGCTCCGTATCCGAATCCCGAAATAAAAGAGGCATATACTTGCGCTTTTAATACAGCTAAAGACCTGAAACCGGATTTGATCATCGCAACCGATCCCGATGCGGACCGTGTTGGCGTCGCGGTTAACGTCGACGGTGAATTCAACCTTATTTCGGGTAACGACGTAGGAACCTTGCTGTTTGAATACATACTCAAATGCCGCAAGGCACTCGGTACGTTGCCGAATCGACCGTTTGCGGTAAAAACTATCGTATCTACAGAGATTTGCAAAAAAATTGCCGAAGATTACGGGTGCGAGCTTAAAGAGGTATTGACCGGGTTTAAGTTTATAGGCGAACAAATCGGTATACTTGAATCAAACGGCGAGCAGGGAAGATACGTCTTTGGCTTTGAAGAGAGCTACGGATATCTCGCCGGAGCTTACGTCAGGGATAAAGACAGTGTTGTCGCCTCGATGCTCGTATGTGAAATGGTGGCGTACTATAAGGAGAATAATCTTAATCTTCTTGACGTACTCAAACAAATCTATGCAAAATACGGTTATTTTCTTTGCGCTCAGAAAAGTTTTATTTGCGAGGGCCAGGCTGGTATGAAGCTTATTGCCTCAACTATGGAAAAAATAAGAGAAAACCCGCCGAAGGCAATCGCCGGTCAGAATGTAAGCACATACAAGGATATCAAAAAATCAATTTCCGTTGATGTTAAAAGCGGTAAAACCGAGAAAATCGATTTACCCGAATCTAACGTGTTGTGTTTCTATTTGTCTGACGGAAGTTCACTTATTGTAAGACCTTCCGGCACGGAGCCGAAAATCAAACTTTATGTATGCGCCGTTGGCGTCAATGAAACGAGCGCAATAGCTATGCGCGACAAAATAATTGCCGACGGAACGGATTTATTGGCTATCTGAGTACCGAGAAAACTATGAAAGGACGGTGTGTATATGTCGAGAATAATCTCACGAATTGCCGACTATTTCCGCGAAACCGACAGATTACTCGTTTCGCTTTGCGTAGCGGCTTCGATTTTCGGCAGTATTGAGATTTTAAGCGTTACGCGCCGTCTATCATCCTGGCGTCCGTTTGCGATACAGCTTCTGTCGATGCTTGTCGGCGTACTTGTCGCAATTTTGATTTCAATGTTTGATTTTGAAACGTTTATTAAACGTTGGTATATTGCCGCGTCGATTGGCATTATCCCGGTTATTCTGACCTTTTTTATCGGTTTTGCGCCTGAGGGTACCGATGATAAAGCGTGGCTTGATTTGGGCTTTACAACGCTTCAGCCGGCAGAGCTGTTAAAAGTGGCGTTTATCGTGACATTTGCCGCGCACGTGAACAAAATTAAGCCGAAAATCAATAAACCGCAGTATCTTTTTCCGTTGCTGATTCACGGAGCGTTTCCGGTTTTGCTTATACATTTTCAGGGTGATGACGGAACGGCGGTCGTATTTGCGGTTATGTTTTTATGTATGCTTTACGCGGCTGGCGTTTCATGGAAATATTTTATTGCGGCGATTATGACTATTATTATTGCGTCGCCCATTATATATTTCTTTATAATGAACGACGACCAGCGCAAGCGAATTATCAGTTTTTTGAATATTGAGGCTGATATTAAGGGAAGCACGTATCAGCAATACCGCGCGCGCATGGCGCTTGCAAACGGCGGCTTTTTCGGTCAGGGGCTTTTCAAAGGAAACCTTACGCAGTTCGGCGGTGTTCCCGAGGGCAGAAATGATTTTATTTTTGTAAGTATCGGTGAAGAGTTGGGCTTCGTCGGATGTATGTTGGTATTGCTATTGCTCGGGGTTATTTGTTTCAGGTGCGTTCATACCGCCAGAATTTGCCGAAAAGACAGCGGCAAAATCATATGTGTCGGTTTTTTCTCGATGCTGTTTGCCCAACTGATAATAAATATAGGTATGTGTACCGCGCTGCTTCCGGTAATCGGCGTTACTTTACCGTTTTTCAGTTCGGGCGGTACGTCGCTTCTTTGCACCTTTTTAGGTGTTGGACTTGTAATGAGCGTTTATTTGCATAGAGATTCACGCATTATTTATTTGCGTGACTGATTAAACTATTGGAGGCTAATATGATTAAGATTTCACCGTCGGTTTTGACAGCGGATTTTTTAGCGCTGGACGCTGACATTAAAAAACTTGAAAGCGCCGGTGTAGATATGCTTCACCTTGACGTTATGGACGGAGTATTTGTGCCTAATCTTTCTTTCGGTAATCCGATTATCAAATCAATTAAGGCGCATACAAAACTTCCGCTTGACGTGCATTTGATGATTGACCGGCCGCACAGATATATTGATGAATTCGCAAAATATGCCGATTATTTAAGTTTTCACTATGAGGCTGGCTCCGATAACGCGGCAACTCTTAAAAGAATTCGCGAACTCGGCGTAAAATCGGCAATAGTAATTAAACCGTGCACAGGCGCCGAAAAAATATTTGATTTATTGCCGCTTTGCGATATGGTTCTTGTCATGTCGGTTGAACCGGGTTTCGGCGGTCAGAAGTTTATGCCTCAGGCGCTCGGTAAGCTGTCTGCTTTGAAAGAGGAGTGCAACCGCAGAGGACTTGACATACTTCTTGAAGTTGACGGCGGTATCAATGCCGAGACGGCGCCGCTTGCCGTAGAGGCGGGCGCAAACGTCCTTGTTGCCGGAAATTACATTTTTTCAGCCGAGGATATGGCGGCGCGAGTTAAAGAAATCAAATCAATTTGAGAATGAACAATAAAGCTTTGAAATAGCCGATTTACATAACAGACGCCAGTACTCACGTACTTTTGCGGCGTCTGTTTCCCTGTATGTTAAACGGCAGTACTCATTCAACCGTCTCTTGTTTTTACCGCTTTCATCTTTCAGATATGTAATTATCGCATAGCGCTTGCCGAGTGTGTACAGTTCGCTCTTTTCGGCACATAGCTTTTTCAGTATATTCACGCTTTGTATAAGGTCCTCGCTGTTTTCAAAAATCAGTGTGATTATTCTTTTGCGCTTAACCACATGGTATTTTTTAGGTCCTGCGTATACTTTGGTGAACGATATTATACATCCTGACTGTTTCGGCTTTACTTCTATCAATGCGCGTTCACAGTCGAGCGGCAAAAAACTCTTTGGGATTGCGGCGGCGATAAGTGAATGAATTTTAATTCGGCACTCCGGTACATCGTAGTTTATATAATCGTAGCCGCCGAATATTTTATCAACTTCGCATGCGCTTAAATAAATGTCCATTCGCTTATCCGTTACGTTTAATATATCCATACCGCATACCTCCGTCTATTTTAGAATAACATACTTTTTATGCCGTTCAAGCGGTAAAAACCGTATATATTACCGTATTTTGGCGATTATATATTCGGTGATAACTTTGAAATATAAAGCAAAGCATAAAAAGAAGTACAAAAACGCCGTGATAGACGTAATGCTACGCGCCTTTACCGTTACTGTTTCCGTACTGCTTTTTGCGCTGTTTATTTTTTTGACATATTATTATTTTGCCGGTCGGCAATAAAGGAGAATTATATGGATTACAAATTCTTAAAAAGCGGCACTGATATCAGAGGATACGCAAGCGACCTTGGCGGTAATGCCGTACAACTTACCGATGAGGCGGTTGAGGACATAGTTTCCGCCTTTGTCGTTTGGTACATAAACAGATATGAAAATAATCCCGAAAACTTAAAAATCGCCCTCGGTCATGACAGTCGTATTACCGCCGACAGAATATGTAAAGCAGCGTCGAGTGCGCTTGTTAAGTCGGGTGTCACGGTGCTTGACTGCGGTCTTGCATCTACGCCGGCAATGTTTATGACAACTGTCGACCTTAATACCGACGCGGCTATTGAAATAACGGCAAGTCATCATCCGTTTGACCGGAACGGAATAAAGATTTTTCTTCCGACCGGAGGACTTGAGGGCGCTGACGTTACGGAAATACTTGAAATTGCTTCCGCAGGTACGCGTATTGAAAATGTACCCGCGGGCAACCTCACCAGTTGTGATTATATGAGCGATTACGCCGCGCGACTGCGAAATCTGATAATTTCTGGCGTAGGCAAGGGTGATATGCCGCTTGTCGGTTTGAAAATTGTCGTAGACGCCGGAAACGGCGTCGGCGGTTTCTACGCAAACAACGTCTTAGCACCGCTTGGCGCTGACGTTGGCGGCAGTCGGTATCTTGAACCTGACGGAATGTTTCCGAATCATATACCGAATCCCGAGAATAAAGCCGCTATGCAAAGTATATGCGAGGCGGTGCGAATGAATAACGCCGATCTCGGCATTATTTTTGATACCGACGTTGACCGCGCGGGTTGCGTAGGCAAAGACGGTGCGGAAATTAACCGAAACCGACTTATAGCCCTTGCGGCATATATTGCAATGAACGGTAAAAAAGGGCTTACCGTTGTGACAGATTCGGTTACCTCAGACGGATTAAAAACTTACATAGAAAATACGCTTGGCGGTAAACATTACCGATATAGGCGCGGTTATAAAAATGTAATCGATAAGGCGATAGAGCTTTGCGAAAAGGGGATAGAGTGTCCGCTTGCTATTGAAACTTCCGGACACGCCGCGCTTAAAGAAAACTATTTTTTAGACGATGGCGCGTATCTCGCCACAAAGATCATTATTGAGGTAGCCAAAGGGACTGACATTTCAAAACTGCTTTCAAGTCTCAAAATGCCAGCTGATGAGAAAGAATATCGAATCGGTATAACCGCAACCGATTTTAAGTCCTACGGCGATACCGTTATACGCGAGCTTGAAACCTATGTGGGCAGTTTGCCGGGATATATAATCGCCGACGATAACCGTGAGGGAATACGCGTTTCAAGCGACGACGGATGGTTTCTGCTTCGTTTGAGCGTACATGACCCGGTAATGCCGCTTAATTTTGAAAGCGATAC
>JAFZIW010000187.1 GCA_017554125.1 Clostridia bacterium
CGGTAGTATTTGATTTTAACCTTCTGACCGGGAGTGCATTCTTTGAGGTAATCGTAGTAGAGGCTATAATCGCTTATTTCCTTGCCGTTAAACTCGGTTATGATATCGCCGCGGCGAATACCCGCCTCTGCCGCGGGGCTATCCTCGTAGACGCTCAACACAACCGCGCCGGCGGGATATCCGTAATAAGCGAGCATCTGCGCCGTATACTTTTCGCTTATGGAAATGCCTATATATGGGTCGGGTTCATTTTCTCTTGAAATGATACCTTTAACAACCTCTGATACCTTGTTAGAGGGTATTGCAAAGCCCATTCCCTCATACTCCTCGGCGACGATTTTCGAGCTGTTTATTCCGATGAGTTTTCCGTTTATATCGAGAAGCGCGCCGCCCGAGTTGCCGGGGTTTATCGCCGCGTCAGTCTGGATAAGCGACAAATTAGAGCTCGCCGATACAACGCGGTCAAGTCCGCTGATTACGCCGTAGGTCACGCTGCCCATAAACTCAAGTCCTCCGGGAGCGCCGATAGTTACCGCCGGCTGACCGACTTTAAGCTTTGAAGAATCGGCAATTTCGATGGGTTTAAGATTCTTCCCGCTTATTTTCAAAACCGCAAGGTCGGAAGAAATAACGTAACCCACAACGCTTGCCTCGTAAGATTTTGAATCGAGACTGCCAATAAATACTTCGATTTTCGACTCGCTGGTAGATTTTACCGCGTTTTCGATAACGTGATAGTTCGTGATTATATATCCGTCCTCGCTGTAAACAACGCCAGAGCCCGAGCCGGTAGCTTCCTGACTGCCGCCAAAGAAATTCATTACAGAGGTAGTCGTGCGTATACCCACAACGCTCTGCCCCGCCTTTTCGTATACCGCCTGGGCGATACTGTCGGCGGTCTCGCTGACGGTTATATTAACGTTTTTGCTTTCTATGGCTGAAGAGCTTTTCCCTGATGAAGCAGATGAATCAGCCCCGCCGTCCTTGAATTTCAAGTAGGACAAAACACCCGTAACGCCCGCCGAAGCGCCTATTACCGCCGCAAGAATTACCGAAAGTATAACGATCCCGGCGCCGTAGCGACGTTTTACCGGCGGTTGAGGTGTGTAGGAATAACTGCCGTAGCCGTTTGGTGTATCCTGTGTGTTGTTATCATTATTATAGTATTCGTTCATATCAAAAACTCCTTTGCTACTATGATACCGCCGTTTTGTTACCGATTTTTGCAGAAAATGTTAACTTATTATTAAATCTTGAAAATAAATGTTACTAAATACCTTAAATAAAATACTTGAACTTTTGAATTCTTTGTGATATAATTCATAGGCTACCGTATACTGTGCGTATGGCGACTGCCGCGTTTTTTGCGGAAACACTTTGACCTTGCGCTCGGTTTTCGGCGGACAATTTATGAAAAGGAGTGTAAAAAATGACCAACGAGAAAAAGCAGCAGATTATGGCTGAAAACGCCATTCACGAGGGCGATACCGGTTCTCCGGAAGTGCAGATAGCGGTTCTCACGGCTCGCATTAACGAGCTTAACGCTCACCTTGACGTTCATAAAAAGGACCACCACTCACGCCGCGGTCTTCTTAAAATGGTAGGTCACAGAAGAAATCTTCTCGCCTATCTTCAGAAGAAGGATATTGAAAGATACCGTGCTATCGTTAAGAAACTCGGTCTGCGTAAGTAACCGTGAATTCAGCCTGCCGGGCATATTGCCCGGTTGGCTTTATTCTTATAGGAGGTTTTCGTGTTTAGCGGTAAATCGAGTACCCGTAAAAGGCGGATATTGGATTTATTGCTAACAGAAAATCTCCGAAAAAACAAAAAAAGGAGGTTTTCATTATGTTTGAAAACTACAAGGTTTACGAAACCACAATAGCAGGCCGCCCGTTTAAGCTTGAAACTGGCAAAATGGCAGGTCTTGCAAACGCCGCGTTTATGGCGACCTACGGCGAAACCAACGTACTTTGCACGGTCACCGCTTCGGACAAGCCGCGCGAGGGTGTTGATTTCTTCCCGCTTTCTGTTGATTATGAGGAAAAAATGTATTCGGTAGGCCGTTTCCCCGGCTCATTCCAGCGCCGCGAGGGCAGAGCGACCGAGAAAGCGATTTTAGCTTCCCGCTGTATTGACAGACCCATCCGTCCGCTTTTCCCGAAGGATATGCGTAACGACTGCTCGGTTGTTGCAACCGTTATGTCGGTTGACCCCGACTGTTCGCCCGAAATTGCCGCCGCCATAGGCGTTTCCGCGGCGATAGCGGTATCGGATATCCCGTGGGACGGTCCGATTTCGAGCACGAGCGTCGGTCTTATCGACGGCGAAATAATCATCAACCCGACCCTTGAACAGCGCGAAAAATCCGACCTTAACCTCACCGTTTCCTCAACCGCTGATCTCGTTGCAATGATTGAAGCCGGTGCGAACGAAATATCGGATGAAAAGATGTTCGAGTGCATTATGGCGGGTCACGAGGTCAACAAGGAAATCGTTAAATTCATTAACGGTATCGTTGCCGAGATAGGCAAAGAAAAGTTCACATTCGAGTCGAGCAACCCCGACCCCGAAATTATGGCGGAAATCGAGGAATTCTGCATTGAGGACGTTAAGCGCGCCCTTGACACCGATGATAAAAACGTGCGCGACGCGGCGCTGTTGCCGATTTACAACGCGGTTCACGAGAAATATGACGAGCGTTTTGAGGGAAATGAAGCAAAGCTTGACGAGATCATGTATCTTGTTCAGAAGCACGTTGTACGCTCCTGGCTTAAAGATGAACACAAACGCGTTGACGGCAGAGGTATCGACGAGATACGCCCCTTAAACGCACAGATAGATTTACTTGCCCGCGCTCACGGCTCGGGTATGTTCACAAGAGGTCAGACGCAGGTGTTATCCGTCGCCACGCTCGCTCCGGTAAGCGAGGCGCAGAAGCTTGACGGTCTCGATGAGGAAACCCAGAAGAGATATATTCATCACTACAATTTCCCCTCCTTCTCTGTCGGTGAAACAAAGCCGTCGAGAGGTCCGGGCAGACGTGAAATAGGTCACGGCGCGTTGGCTGAACGCGCGCTCATCCCGGTAATACCGAGCGTTGAGGAATTCCCCTACGCCATCCGCGTAGTATCGGAAGTTTTATCCTCCAACGGTTCAACGTCGCAGGGCTCTATCTGCGGTTCGACCCTCGCTCTTATGGCGGCGGGCGTACCGATAAAAGCGCCGGTTGCCGGTATCTCCTGCGGTCTTATCACGGGCGATGAGGGCGTTTACGGCGACTTTATGACAATGGTTGATATCCAGGGGCTTGAAGATTTCTACGGCGATATGGACTTTAAGGTTGCCGGTACTCACAAGGGTATCACGGCGATTCAGATGGATTTGAAGGTTCACGGTCTTACTCCCGAAATAATCAAAGAGGCATTTGCCAAAACCCACAAGGCAAGAGATTATATACTTGACGAAGTAATGCTCAAATGTATTGCCGAGCCGCGCAAGGAGCTCTCAAAATACGCGCCCAAGATGCTTACCACCACCATTCCGACCGATAAAATCGGCGACGTTATCGGCAAGCAGGGCAAGGTTATTCAGTCGATACAGGATCAGTGCGAATGCACTATCAACA
The DNA here is from genome assembly GCA_017554125.1 of Clostridia bacterium. GTDB lineage: Bacteria > Bacillota > Clostridia > Oscillospirales > Acutalibacteraceae > UBA737. The sequence continues at coordinate 3,629 of JAFZIW010000187.1, forward strand.
TTGAGGAAGACGGTCACGTTTACGTTTCCGCGCTCGATATTGATAAAGCAAAGCAGGCTATCGATATTATCGAGCTTATCGCCAACGACCCCGAAATCGGTGCGATTTACAGCGGCAAGGTCACCCGCCTTATGACGTTTGGCGCATTCGTTGAAATCGCTCCCGGCAAAGAGGGTCTCGTTCATATCTCAAAGCTTGACGTCAAGCGCGTTGAAAAGGTCGAGGACGTTGTAAACGTAGGCGACCAGGTGCTTGTAAAGGTAACCGAGATAGACGACCAGGGCAGAATAAACCTGTCCCGCCGCGACGCTCTCGTTGAGGTAAACGGCGCGGTAGTCGAGGAAGGCGCTGACGAAGAGCCGGCGAGAAAGCCCCACGGCAAACGCAGAAACTTCAAAAAATAAGCCTTAAACTTAACTGACCCGGCAAAGCCGGGTCAGTTTTTTATTTCAAAAATACGCGCCCCGAAAGTCAAAATGATTTTCGGGGCGCGTATAAATCATCATATTATTAAGGTTTTTGAGCCTAATCTAAAAAATCTTTTCTGTAATCGACCTTGAACGCTTCGGCGATTACGCGGAGTTGGTCGTCGGTTATGGTGTTTATCCTCGGCAGGTGGGCGGAAATCATATAAAGCTGCGCCGCCTTCTCCACCGTTTCGATAAGCCCGAAGGTTTCATCCATATCCTTACCTGCTCCGTAAATGCCGTGAAGTCCCCAGATTACGAGGCGGTATTCTTTCATTTTTTCGGCGGTCGCTTCCCCTATCTCGTTATTGCCGCAAAGCATCCAGGGAAGAACGCCGACGCCGTCCGGAAATACCACCATACATTCCGTGCAGGTTTTCCAAAGCGACCTTGTAAACTCTCTGTCGTCAAGCTTATGAGAATAATTCATAGCAAGCGTATAGGTCGGGTGGCAATGCATAACAACCCGGTTTTCGGGGTTTACGCCAAGCCGCGCCATATGGCTCATAAGATGAGCCGGAAGTTCGCTTGTAAAGCGTCCGCCGTCACTGTATCCCCAAAGAAGCTCGGCGGTCGTACCGTCCTTTGCGATACGGATAATACCGAGGTTGCTTTCGGGGTCAACTTCAACGTTCTTAAAGTATTTACCCGTACCGGTAACGATAAATATCTTACCTATAAGCGCGTCCGCCTTAAATCCCGTCGGAATAGTGCGTATAACGTTATTAAGGTCTAAATACTCCGCTACCTCCGCCTCGTTCAGCATATAGCTTATATTGCCGCCGTTGCGCTCATCCCAACCGAGCCTGTACATATTGGCGGTGGTTTTTTTCATTTCCTCCACAAAGGGTGACTTAAAAATATCTTTCATTTTCTCTCAAACCTTTTTTAATTATTTATATTTTCTATTATGGCGCCGATTTTCTTTGCCATAACATAAAAGCCGTAATCACCCGGATGAACGCCGTCGACGGTGCCTGTATCGTCCGCCACATCGTCAAACATTTCGTTACCGGCTAAAAAATACACGTTTTTATCACCGTTTTTGACCGCGTTTTCATAGGTGCTTTTAATCACATTCAAGCGCTTGATACCGTTCTCACTCAAGCGGTGTTTAGGCATTGAGACTATTAAAATCGGTAAATCCGGGTTTGCTTTTCTTATTATGCCGAACATTCTTTCGTGAGTTGCCCTTAAATAATCGGCATCAGGGGCGTTATAGTCATAATCGTACACAAAAAACGACATATCAAGACGGCTTATATACTCCGCTATCGCGTCCTCGCCTTTGGCGTTTCCGGAAAAGCCGAGGTTAATATAATCGCGGTTAAGCCAGCTCGAGATCAGCGCCTCATAACTGTTACCGGGTCTTGAAGCACATCCTCCCTGCGTTATTGAACTGCCGTAATAAACGATTGGCTTATCACCGTCGTACGAATCGGCGGCTTTGACCGCGGCGTTTTTGTTTAAGCCTATGTAAAGGTCGATAACGCCGCTGTATGTCGGGAAATTTATAATATATTCGCGCAATCCGCCGCTTGACAGCTCAATTACACTTTCATAACCCGTTTCAATATCAAACGGCGGCATAAAGGCATTTATGAATTTGTGTTTTTTATTTACGCGTTCATAAAGGTCAAATCCCGCCGAGCAGGTAATCGGCATATGCGAGGACTTGTTTACTTTATGCATTTTTGCATAAATGGCGATATAATCGCTGTCCGTCTTAAAAGCCACTCTGCCGCCCGCCGTATTATCATACAGAGATAAAACCCCTTCATTGGTGTTTTTTGCAACGCTTTCGGGCATTCTGCAATACTTACCGTTGTCATAATACACACCGTAAAGAGTAAACGGCGGCTGATTTGCGTTATAAAACCGAATGTCGGGTTTTGAAATCTTACTGTCAATCTTAAAGTTGGAGTCAATCTTTGAAATATCCATACTGTCTCTTATCTTTCAGCCAAAACTTCCTTTTCATATTTCAAAACTTCGTCTATATAATCGCTTTTAACGTTTTCGCTACGCAAAAACTCCTCCCAAACGTCGCCCATAGGCGCGGTTTTAAGTTCTTCGGAGAGCGCCATAAGTTCGGTAAGACGGTTTTCATCCTGCAGCTTTTTAAGGGTATCATTCGGCTGTAAAAGGGCGAAAAGCAACGCCTTCTGAAGATTTCTGACGCCCGTTACCCAAGCCGATATTCTGTTTATTGAAGCGTCAAAATAATCGGTTGCGATAAACACGCGGTCGAGCGCGTCGTTTCTTACTATCTCTTTGGCGATTTCTTTTGTTTCATCGTCGAGAAGCACTACGTGGTCGCTGTCCCAGCGAACAGGACGCGTCACGTGAAGCGCTATTTTTTCGTTGAAGAGAAGCAACGCGGATATTTTATCGCTTACGACCTCGGTCGGATGATAATGGCCGTTATCCATAAGCGGAGTAATGCCCTTGTAGTTTGAATAAGAAAGGCAGAACTCGCCCGAGCCGACGGTATAGCTTTCAAGACCTATACCGAAAACCTTTGATTCGAGGGTTATGTACACTTTTTTCTTATCGTAAGGCTGTGCGAGAATTTTATCGAGCGAATCCTTAAAGCGCGCGCGCGGGCC
>JAFZIW010000188.1 GCA_017554125.1 Clostridia bacterium
AAGAGGCGGGCTTGTGTTTTGCACGGGAAATATTATTATTCTTCTTTTTCGGGTTCTTCCGGTATTTCAGACGTGCAGTTCGGGCAACGGGTGGCGTCTATCGCTATTTCGCTCTTGCAGAAAGGACAGGTCTTTGTGGTCGGATCTGCGGGCGCCTCTTCTTTCTTGCCTATGCTCATAAGCCTATTCATAGCTTTTACCAAAAGGAAAAGAACAAGGGCGATGATTATAAAGTTGATAATCGCCGTAATAAACGCACCGTAATTAAGGGAACGCTCGGCTATCTCTTCCGCGGACATACCGCTGTAATCAACCCAGGGAAGCTTGATAACTCCGCCGACCTCGGCGCCGCCGATACTGGCGATAAGGGGTTGTATGAAGTTGGCTGTAAGCGCGGTAACTATCGCGCCGAAAGCGGTGCCTATGATGACGCCTATTGCCAGGTCCATTACGTTGCCTTTAAGGGCAAATTTTTTGAATTCTGCGAAAAACTTTTTCATATTGTACCTCCTGTGTTTTTTTACATTATACTACGTTTTCTTGCTATTTCAAACAGTTTTTTTGAAATTCGGGCAAAAAAATGCGTCTACAAAAGAAAATTGATAATATTTGTCAATTTATGGCGGTAAAAATCTAAAAAACGCTAAAAATAATCTAAAAAAAATAGATTTTAGTATTGAAATTTGCGGAAATGTATGGTAATATATGGATACAAAAAATATTTGGAGGCAAAAAAATGGAAAAGAGATTAAAAGTAATCATTGCGGATAATTCCGAAGATTTAGGTCAAAACTGCGAACGTTCGCTTAAAAGCTACGGTATGGACGTAACACTTTGCGAGAAAGACGGATTAAAAGTTATAGAGGCAACAAAGAAGCTTAAACCCGACGTAATACTCGCGGACGTCTTCATGCCCAACGCGGATATACTCAGCGTACTTTCGGAAATAAAGAAAATGAACGAGAAGGACAGACCGCTCGTAATGGCTATGTCAAGCTTTGACAACAGCCGCCTGGAAAAGGAAATGCTCGACGGCGGCGCCTCGTACTATTTTCTTAAACCTTTTGATATGAATATGCTCGCCGAGCGTATCATAAAGCTTTCGGGCTGGAAAAATGAAATATCCCCGGTTTTGGTAAAGAATAACGTACTTACCGATTCCGGACTTGAACTGATGGTTACCGAGATAATTCATCAGATAGGCGTACCAGCGCATATAAAAGGCTATCATTATCTGCGTGAATCGATAATACTTTCGGTCAAAAATAACGATATAATAAACTCTGTTACAAAACTTCTTTATCCTACCGTCGCCAAAAAATACAATACGACCTCCTCCCGCGTTGAGCGCGCAATACGTCACGCGATAGAGGTCGCGTGGGACAGGGGAGATATCGACGTGCTGAATTCATATTTCGGTTATACGATACAGAATGACCGCGGAAAACCGACCAACAGCGAGTTTATAGCCATGATAAGCGATAAACTGCGCTTGCAGCTCAAAAGTGCGTAAGAGAATCAGATATTAGAAAATGCGGTGGGAAAATATCCACCGCATAGTTTATTTGTAATTTGTAGGGGCGGATAACATCCGCCCGCTTTTAATACTCACCCAAGCTCAAACCGTTTTCTGCAATTCGGGAAAAGGCGAAAGCGAGCGGTACAAAATCCCGTTCATAGCGGCTATCGCTATACCGTAGTTTACAATCGGCACGCCGCTTTCTTTTGCGCGCGTCATTCGGCTTTGCATTTCCTTTTCGCCCAGCATACAGCCGCCGCAATGTAAAACGAGAGCGTATTTTGAAAGGTCGTTTGGAAACTCGCCGCCCGAGGTGAACTCAAAGTCGGGGCTCGCGCCCGAAAACTCTTTTATCCAGCCGGGCAGTTTTACCGTGCCGATATCGTTACACTGTCTGTGGTGGGTACAGCCCTCGGATATCAAAACGGTATCGCCGTCTTTTAAGGCTTTAAGCTTTGCCGCGCCTTCCGTAAGAAGCGGCAAAACGCCTTTGTACCTTGCGAGCAGTATGGAAAACGAAGTGAGTTTAATGCTTTCGGGTACTTTCTTTGAAACCTCGCCGAACGCCTGCGAATCGGTTATTACGAGTTCGGGCGGTGTTTTGAGCGTTTCGAGCATATCGGTAATTTCATCCGGCTTTACGCAGATAACCTTGCAGTTTGCGTCGAGTAAATCTCGAAGTACAAGTTGTTGAGGCAGAATTATTCTGCCCTTGGGCGCCGATTCGTCGATAGGGATAATGAGAACGACCGTGTCGCCCTTTTTCACGAGGTCGGCGGCGACCCTTTTTTCGGTGCGCTCAAAAGTCAGCTGCGCAATTTTTTCTTTAAGCTCGTATATGTTTTCGCCGGTTTTCGCGCTGACAAAAATGCCGTTTTCCGCCTTGCCTTTTTCGGTATCCATAAGGTCTGACTTATTGTATGCGATGATATATGGAGTGTCGCCGAAAAGCTTTATAAGCTCGCGGTCGGTATCGCTCATTCCCGCCGAGGCGTCGACTACAAGCACCGCTATATCGGTTTTTCGCAACACCTGCTTTGCGCGTTCGACGCGTAAATCGCCGAGTTCTCCCGAATCGTCGAATCCCGGCGTATCGATTATCACCACGGGACCTATCGGCAGTAACTCCATGGTTTTTTGCACCGCGTCGGTCGTGGTGCCTTTTATATCCGATACAATGCTCATAGCCTGACCGGTTACGGCGTTTACAAGGCTCGATTTTCCGGCGTTGCGAACACCGAAAAAGCCGATGTGTGCGCGCTCCGCCGCCGGGGTTCCGTTAAGCGACATTTCCTCACCTCAAAATCTGAAATCGCGGCGGTCGGAATTCTTTATAAATCCGATATTTTCGCGGGCGATTTCTCTAACTTTATCCTTGGGTATTTTTTCAAGCTCTTTTTCTATCGTTTTCCAGCCGATTTCCTTGGTTTCATCGCTTGCGTAGTCAACGAGATATTCCGCCAGCGTCATAAGCGCGTTCGGATGGCAGCAGTTAAGTATCTGACCGTTTTTGCAAAGACTCATAAAGCGGTCGCCGGTGCGACCCTCGCGGTAGCAGGCGGTACAAAATGACGGAATATGACCGTTCTGCATAAGCCAGCGTACCACCTCGTCGAGCGTGCGCTGGTCGGAAACGTTAAACTGTTCGGTGTCGTGCGGGCGTTCCTTTTCCGAATAACCGCCTACCGAAGTACGGGAAGCGCCGCTGACCTGCGATATGCCGATATTGAGCATCTTTGAGCGTACTTCTTCACTTTCGCGCGTTGAAATTATCATTCCGGTATACGGAACGGCAAGCCTGATGCAGGCGGCGATTTTTTCAAAGGTTTCATCGGATATCGAGTTGTCGAACTGTTCGGGGTCGATATCGTCGGCGCGTTTAACGCGCGGAACGCTTATTGTATGCGGACCTACGCCGTGTACCGCTTCGAGATGTTCGGCGTGCATAAGCAGACCCGCAAACTCGTATTTATAGAGTTCGAGTCCGAAAAGAACGCCTAAACCCACGTCGTCGATACCGCCTTCCATAGCCCGGTCCATAGCCTCGGTGTGGTAATCGTAATCGTGCTTCGGACCTGTCGGATGCAAGCGCAGATAGCTTTCCTTATGATAGGTTTCCTGGAAAAGTATATACGTGCCGATACCTGCCTCTTTGAGCTTTTTGTAATTTTCCACCGTGGTCGCGGCGATGTTTACGTTTACTCTGCGGATAGCGCCGTTTTTATGCTTTATGCCGTAAATCGTCTTGATACATTCAAGTATGTATTCTATCGGGTTGTTTACCGGGTCTTCTCCGGCTTCGATAGCCAAACGCTTATGTCCCATATCCTGAAGCGCGATAACCTCTTTCGCCACTTCCTCCTGCGTTAGCTTTTTGCGGGTGATATGTTTGTTTTTATAGTGATACGGGCAGTAAAGACAGCCGTTTACGCAATAGTTTGAAAGATAAAGCGGCGCGAAAAGCACGATTCTGTTGCCGTAGTAGGCAAGCTTTATCTCCTCGGCGATTTTGAATATTTCCTCTGTTTTTTCGGGTATATCGCAAGCGAGAAGAACCGATGCTTCGCGGTGGGTAAGTCCCGTGCATACGTATCCGTTATCCTTTTTCTTGGGTCTTGCTTTTTCGAGTATTTCGTCTATAAGGGCTACGTTTCGCTTGTTGCTTTCGGCATATTCGAGCGTAGCTCTTATTTCTCCGTCGTTTATGAATTCTTCCGCTTTAAGCGATTTCGGGTCATAGATTGCCATTAGTTTTGCTCCTTTGATTTCTTTATATCACCGCGGTTTTGCACAATTTGAAAACCGGTTTTTTCCACACGCTTCGCCAGGCACTTAACGCATTGAGCCGCCTCGTCACCCGTGCATATCTTGTTATCGTAAAGCAGATACTTGCCGCGAACTCCATCGGGGGAGAGGTTTGGCATAACCACGTTTGCCCCCGCGAGAAGACCTTTTTCGCGCCCGTCTGGGTCGACCGTGCCGAGTGCCGTAGTGGCTGGAAGAAGTATATTCGGCTTTTGAATGCGTACAAGCGATAAGAGATAGCAAGTAAGCTCGGCGCCGCCCGCCTTGAAATCACGAAACGGCGTTTGCGCGTGGGGGATAAACGGTCCTATTCCGCACATATCCGGCGAAAACGTTTCGATGAATTTTAAGTCGCGGGCAAGGTGTTCGGCGGTCTGATACGGCGAGCCTACCATCATGCCGCAACCGACCTGATAGCCGATGTCGCGCAAGGCGTCAAGACACGCCATCCGTGCCTTATACGACATATTTTCGGGGTGCAGTTTCCGGTAATGCGTCTCGTCCGCGGTTTCGTGCCGCAAAAGATACCTGTCCGCTCCGGCGTAAAAAAGACGCTTGAAGCTTTCGTATCCGCGTTCGCCCATGCCGAGAGTTACCGCGCAGTCCGCACAGCTTGCCTTTATACTGTGTACTATGTCGCAAAGTATTTCATCGGTATAGTAAGGGTCCTCGCCGCCTTGCAGAACAAAAGTGCGAAAGCCGAGCGCGTAACCTTCTTTGCAACACGCGAGTATTTCCGCTTTACTTAAACGGTAGCGTTCGCATTTTTTGTTGCTTTTCCTTATTCCGCAGTAAAGACAGTCGTTTTTGCAGACGTTGCTGATTTCGATAAGTCCGCGTATGTAAACGGAGTTTCCGTATATTTCCCGGCGTTTTTCAAGAGCGATTTGCGCGGCGTACGCGGCGGTATCGGGCGAGAACCCTTTTACCGCCGCCGACCATTCGTCAAGTGAGAGCGACCGGTCAGCCGCGAGCTTGTCGATAAGATTTATTATCTCAGCCGACATTTGAATACGCCGTTTTAGCAGTTACGCTTTCAAGCGCGCCGATTTTGCCCGAAAGCGCGGCGATAACGTCCTGCGGCGCGTCAAGCGCGACCGATATAACGTTTATTTTGCGCTCACGGTAGGGAATACCCATTCTGCCGATGATGTAATCGCCGTATTCGTGCAAAAGGGCGTTGAGCTTCTCTGTAGCGCCTCTGTCCTCAACGATAATACTGATAACCGCAACTCTTGATTCCATA
>JAFZIW010000189.1 GCA_017554125.1 Clostridia bacterium
AATTTGAAATGCTTATAGAACGTGAAATCGGAGCAAAAGGAGAAAAACTATGACTATTGCAGAACTGTATCAGATGATAGGCGGCGATTATGAAAAAGCTATCAGCGTACTTCGCGTTGAAAAGCTTATTGATAAACACATAAGAAAATTCCCGAAAAGCGGGGTAGTCGACGCGCTTATTGAAGCGGGCGATTCGATGGACGCCACGGCGCTTTTCGAGGCGGCGCACGCCATGAAGGGCGTATGCTCTAATTTAGGTCTGACACCGCTTGCCGCTCTGGCTTCCGAAATTGCCGAGGAATACCGCCCCGGTAACGGCAGGACCCTTTCCGATGACGAAGTTAAGGCGAAGATAGGGGAAATAAAGGCGCTGTATGAAAAAGCCGCCGACGGGATCGGTGCATACGAAGCGGCGCTTCAGTAATACTTTTGGAGTGGAAGTATGAGTAAAAAGATGCAAAGAGATAAAAGCATCAGGCCTTTGCCGTATCTTACGGCGTTGGGGCTTTGGGCGCTTGCATTCGGTTGCAGTGTCGGTCAAGGCGCCTTCCTTATGCCGGGCGGAACTTTTCTTCCCGCCGCCGGACCGATAGGCACCGCAATAGGAATTGCTTTAGGTACAATGGTAATGCTTGTCCTTGCGAAGAATTACCATTTGCTTATGAACCGTTATCCGGATAACGGCGGCACCTATACGTATACAAAAGAATGTTTCGGTTATGACCACGGTTTTTTATGCGCCTGGTTTTTGATTTTGTGCTATATAGCTATCCTTTGGGCTAACGCTATAGGTTTGCCGTTCATTTTACGCAGTTTCTTCGGCAGTACTTTTCAGTTTGGCTTTGACTACGAAATAGCGGGCTTTCACGTTTGGTTCGGCGAGATTCTTATTGTTTTCGCCGTATTTATCATAGGCGCTCTTGTATGCCTTTACCGTAAGCTCGCCGAAAGTATTATGATAATAATGGGCGTTCTGCTGATTGTCGGTGTATCGGTATGCTTTATCGCCGCCCTTTTCGGCAGTGAAGGCGGGACTTCGGCGTTCGAGCCCTATTTTTCCTCTGAAAACACTCCGATAATAGGTATAATTACGATATTTGCGCTCGCACCATGGGCATTTGCCGGTTTTGAATCGGTATCACATTCCGCGGCGGAAGTGAAATTTCCCTTAAAAAAGGTTTTCCGCATTCTTGTAATAGCGCTTATCAGCGCCGGTGCCGTATATATTATGCTGGCGCTACTTTCTTCGTTGGCACTGCCTGACGGCGCCCGGAATTGGCAGGAATACGTCGACGGCCTTGGCGATAAATTCAGCGAAGGTGTCGTACGTCATCCGCCGTTCTTTGTCGCCGATACGTATTTAGGCAGACTCGGAAGATACCTTATCGGTTTTTCCGCCGCGTTCGGAATAATGACCGGCGTTACAGGCAACTTTATCGCGCTGAGCCGCCTGGTTTCTAAAATGGCGGAAGATGACGCGGTTCCGAAATGGTTTGGCAAAAAGAATACTAACGGCGCGCCGGTGAATGCGATTTTCTGCATCGTCGCGATATCTGTAATTATCCCGTTCTTCGGACGTTCCGCCATAAGCTGGATAGTGGACGCAACCACCGTAGGCGCGACTATCGCCTATATATTCACTTCGGCGTCCGCGTTCAAGTCCGCGCGTGAGGATAAATCAAAGTCCGGTATGATAACCGGCGCGTTGGGACTGGTTATTTCGGTGTTCTTCGCCATCGCTTTCCTTATACCGAATATTATTTCGGTAACAACGCTTGCGACCGAATCGTATCTGATTCTCGCGGCGTGGGGATTTTTGGGCTTTGTTGTTTTTTTCGGGATTTTGCGTAAGGATAAAAAGCGCAGATTCGGCAGGTCCAACGTCGCGCTTATCGTTATGCTCGGAGTAATAGTATTTACTTCAACCGTGTGGATGCGCCAGGCGGCGGATAAATCTATTGAAAAAACGGTTTCGCCCATACAGGAGTATTATACCGAAAGACTTGAAGAAGCCGGTGTTGATACCGTAACGGGCGCGACAAAATCGGCGGATGGTTATTTGCGGGAAACGCTCGATTCGGTCGATAATACGCTTGAATTTGCTTCCGCCGTTCAAATCGGGATTATAGTCTTTACGTTAGTGGTGCTTTTCCTTATATATTCGTATATTCAAAAAAGAGAAAGGCAAATCGAGGTTGAAAAAGCTCTTGCGGAGGAAAGCAGTCGCGCGAAGACGAGCTTCCTTTCAAATATGAGCCATGAGATAAGAACCCCGATGAACGCCATTATCGGCCTTGATAATATCGCTTTGCGCGATCGCCAACTTTCGCCTAAAACACGCGAACACCTCGAGAAAATCGGCGCGAGCGCCAAGCATTTGCTCGGACTTATTAACGATATTCTCGATATGAGCCGTATCGAATCGGGCAGAATGGTTCTTAAAGATGAGGAGTTCTCTTTCAGAGAATTTATAGACCAGGTCAATATTATTATTAACGGTCAGTGCCTGGATAAGGGACTGCATTATGAGTGCCGCATTATCGGAAATATAAACGATTACTATATCGGCGACGATATGAAGTTAAAGCAGGTGCTCATAAACATTCTCGGCAACGCGGTCAAGTTTACCGACGCGGGGGGAAGCATTATGCTTTCCGTCGAGCAAACCGGGCAAGACGACGGATTCTGTACTCTGTCTTTCATTATGAAAGATACCGGTATCGGTATGGATAAAGAGTATATACCTAAGCTGTTTGAGGCGTTTTCTCAGGAGGACGCCACAACAACCAACCGCTACGGCGGCAGCGGACTCGGTATGGCTATCACCAAGAATTTTATCGAAATGATGAACGGCGATATTACGGTAGACAGTCAGAAGGGCGTGGGAAGCGTATTTACCGTAACTGTCAGCCTGAAAGAGTCAAAGCGCACCTATAAGGCGGAAAACGGCATTACACTGCCCGAAGATATGCGCGTTATCGTGGTTGACGATGATGAAATCGCCTGTGAACACGCGAGCGTCGTGCTGAACGTAATAGGACTTAAAAACGTAAAAACGTTTTTGTCGGCGAACGAGGCGTTTAATGACGTTAAAGCGGCGTTTAACGGCGGTGAGCCGTATGATGTGATACTTACCGATTATAAGATGCCCGATATGGACGGACGGGAATTTGCGGACCGCGTTCGCGCGTTTGACGGCAACAAGACCGCGATAATCATGCTTACCGGTTATAATTTGGATGCGGCTGAAAGCGACAGGATAAACGAAAACGTAGATTCTGTAATCGCAAAGCCGCTGTTTACCGACAGCCTTATGCGTACGCTTTGCCACATCCTGGAGAAAAAGGGCGGTAAGAGTATTGTCGCGCCGGTATCGGAAGAAGCCGAAAAGGAAAACAGCCTTGCCGGGTGCAGAATACTTATGGCTGAGGACGTCGACGCCAACGCCGAAATACTCGCCGATTTGCTTGAACTTGAAGATATTGAGTCCGAGCGCGCAGATAACGGTCAGATGGCGGTCGAGATGTTCTCGTCAAAACCGGCGGGATATTACGACGCGATTCTGATGGACGTGCGTATGCCTGTTATGGACGGACTTACGGCAACCCGCGAGATAAGGTCGCTCGATAGGCAAGACGCAAAGG
>JAFZIW010000190.1 GCA_017554125.1 Clostridia bacterium
CCTTTTGCCGACGCAATTCCTATGCGAAGCCCGGTAAAAGAGCCGGGACCGGTTGCCACGGCTATGGCGTCAATATCCGTGAAATTAAGTTTAACCGATGATAAAACGTTTTCCATAATCGGGAAAAGCGTTTGTGAATGGGTGAGTTTTATATCTGAAAAGGAGCTGCCGACGGTTTTTCCGTCGCTCATTACCGCCGCCGAAACCGGACCGGCTGAGCATTCAATAGCAAGTATATTCATTCGCTTTCACCGTCCGATACCGTGATTTTTCGCTCATTGTCGGATATCCGCTCGATTTCTACAAAAATAACCGATTCGCTTTCAAGCGCACCGCTGATGTTTTCGCTCCATTCAACGGCGGTTACGCCTCCGGCTCTCAAATATTCAAAATAACCGGTGGAATACAAATCATCCCAACCGGTTATCCTATACATATCAAAATGAAATAAATCGAGCCTTCCGCCAATATATTCGTTGACTATCGCAAAAGTGGGGGAGGTAACCTCGCCCTTGTACCCGAGACCCTTTGCCAAGCCTTTTACAAAGCAGGTTTTACCCATGCCGAGACCGCCTTTAAGGGCAACGATTTCGCCGCCTGAAAAACGCTCGGCGAGCGCGGCGGCGGTGTTTACGGTGTCTTCCGGGGAGGAGGAAATAACGGAATAATTCACGACTGTTTCCTCCTTTCATTACCTGGTGAAATTTTATCATAATCTACCAACTATGTCAATGAGAAAATTAACGTTTCTGAAAATAAATACAACAATATAATTTTTACTTGCAATTCAGGCAAAAATTTGTTATCATCTACATAGAATATACACTGTGAGGTGTTCGTATGCGCAGAAAGCCGCTGTTCAAATCAGCCGTAATGATTATTGCGATTATGTTTGTGCTCTCTCTCTTTGCCGGTTGCGGTGAAGCGGAGGATTATTACGGTGCGGCTTCTGATTATATTTCCGTAAATCATACCGATACTGATTCCGATTCAGAGTTTTTGGATGATACTTCGGGTGAGCCCGCGACTGATTCCGGGCAGGAATCGGGCAACTCCGCGGTTGTTTCAAAACCGGACGGCGGTTCATCGGAGGTTAATATTACCGATGAACAGGGGGGCGGCGAGCAGTCGGGCGATGATACGCAGTCGGGTGATTCCGGTAACGGTGCGTCAGATTCAACCGATAATCCTGCCGACCGCGATGATTTCGGAAGAGTTGTCGACTTCACTAATCCTTAATCGTTTTGTAAGTATTATATTTGCGCGCAATGCCACGTCGGTTTTGCGCGTTTTTCTTTTGCAGAAAACAGTTGCTATTATAATAACTTTATGATATAATTATTTTTAATACTGGGGCGTTATGCGCTTTGTTTTGAAAATGGGAGGCGATTTCGGTGCGGATTCTCGGTATTGATCCCGGTTATGCAATTGTTGGCTACGGCGTTGCGGACTATGACGGAGTGCGTTTTTCCACCGTCGGTTACGGCGCCGTCACAACCGATGCCGGCACGCCGTTCCCTGAGCGCCTCGAAGCGATATATGACGACATTACGACCGTAATAAAAAAGTATAAACCCGAGTGTATGTCGATAGAACGGCTGTATTTTAATACCAACACCACTACCGCTATTGACGTTGCTCAGGCGCGCGGAACAATAATTCTTGCCGCGCAGAAAAGCGGCATAGGAGTATTTGAGTATACTCCGCTTCAGGTCAAGCAGTCGATAACCGGCTACGGCAGGGCGCAAAAGCATCAGGTTATGGAAATGGTAAAGAATCTTTTGTCGCTTTCCGCGGTTCCCAAGCCGGATGATACCGCCGATGCCCTGGCGCTGGTTATATGCCACGGCCACAGCGCGGGAAGCTCTTACGGAAAACTAAACGCAATGCTGAAAGGAAAAATCAAATGATAGCGTCACTTAACGGCAGAATTATTATGAAAGATGAAAACTCGGTAGTGATAGAGTGCGCCGGCGTGGGTTACAAGTGCTTTATAACAAAGAACACTTACGATGCTCTTGGCGGAGTGGGAGACAGTGCCTTTCTTTATACCTGCCTTATCGTAAGGGAGGATGCGTTTGACCTTTACGGCTTTTCAAAAAACGGCGAACTTGACGTGTTCAGGCTTATAACGTCGGTTAACGGCGTAGGCGCGAAAATCGGTCTTGCGATTCTTTCGGTATTTGATTATGAAAAGGTGCTTTTGCTTATTGCCAGCGGCGACGCGAAATCGCTTACCGCGGCTTCGGGCGTAGGGCTTAAACTTGCTCAGCGGATAGTGCTCGAGCTTAAAGATAAGGTCGGATCGGTCGCCGCCGATGATATGTTTGATACGTTAAACGCGGTAGGTAATGCTAATACGAACACTTCCGCCAGAGAGGCGATAGAGGCGCTCGTTTCGCTCGGATATACGCAAAGTGAAGCCTCGCTTGCTGTCGGCAAGTTCGACAGCTCACTTCCCGCCGACGATTTGATTCGCGGCGCTCTTAAAAGTTTAGCAAGGGGGATATAAAACGTGATAGAAGATATGGATTTTGAAAACCGTATAGTTTCGCCCAGCTTTACTTCGGTTGAGGACGATGCGGAAATCACGCTTCGTCCGAAAACTCTTTCCGAATACATTGGTCAGGATAAGGTCAAGGATAACCTGAGCATTTATATCGAGGCGGCGAAAAAACGCGGCGAATGCCTCGACCACGTTTTGCTTTACGGTCCTCCCGGTCTCGGTAAGACTACTCTGGCGGGCATTATTGCGCGTGAAATGGGTGTTAATATCAGAGTTACCTCCGGACCCGCCATCGAAAAGCAGGGCGACCTTGTGGCGATTCTTACGGCTCTGAACGACGGCGACGTTCTCTTTATTGATGAGATTCACCGTCTTTCCCGTAATATCGAGGAAATACTCTATCCCGCTATGGAAGATTTTTCGCTCGATATCATTCTTGGCAAAGGACCTTCGGCAAGGTCAATTAGGCTTGACGTTCCGCGCTTTACGCTGGTAGGCGCCACGACCCGTTCCGGTCAGCTCACCGCGCCGCTGCGCGACAGATTCGGCGTGCTCTTGCGGCTTGATTTATACACTCCGGAGCAGTTGGGACAAATCGTTACGCGTTCGGCGGGAATACTTGGTATACAGATCGATCGCGACGGCGCTTTGGAAATTGCTTCACGTGCCCGAGGCACGCCGCGTATTGCAAACCGCCTGCTTAAACGTGTAAGGGATATCGCGGAGATACAGTTTGACGGCAGAATAACCGAAACCGTGGCACGCGAGGCACTTAAACGCTTTGAAATCGATGAACTCGGTCTTGATGATTTTGATAGGCGTATGCTTAAAGCCATAATTACGAATTACGGCGGCGGTCCGGTAGGACTTGAAACGCTCTCGGCGGCGGTCGGCGAGGAAGCGGTCACTATTGAAGACGTATACGAACCGTATCTTATGCAGATAGGTTTTCTTTCGAGAACCCCAAGGGGCAGGTGCGTTACCGCTGCTTGCTACGAACACCTGGGGCTTGCTCCCACAGGTCAGCAACAACTGATTTAACGAGGTGTTTTAATGCGTTCGGTCAATGATTTTAATGATTTTGAACTGATAGACGCCGATGCGGGTGAACGGCTTGAACGCTGGGGTGATATTTTGCTTATACGTCCCGACCCGCAGGTTATCTGGAATAAAGGCAAAAGTGACGGACGCTGGGGAAAAGCGGCGGCGGTCTATCACCGCTCGTCCTCCGGCGGAGGCTACTGGGAGAAAAAAGGTTTTGTGCCGGAAAGTTGGACCGTATCGTACGGCGATCTTACTTTTAACCTCAAACCCATGGGATTCAAGCATACCGGTCTGTTTCCCGAACAGGCGGTAAACTGGTCGCTTGCGCGAAAACTGATAGAAGCTTCAAATCGGCCTGTTTCTGTGCTCAACCTTTTTGCATATACCGGCGGCGCGACGGTTGCCTGCCTTAAAAGCGGCGCATCGGTGACCCATGTTGACGCTTCGCGCGGTATGGTGACGTGGGCTAAAGAAAACGCGGCGTCTTCCGGCGTTGCCGAAAAAAATGTGCGCTGGCTCGTTGACGACTGTATGAAGTTTGTCAAAAGGGAAATAAGGCGCGGCAAAAAATATGATGCGATAATAATGGACCCACCGTCTTACGGCAGAGGACCTTCAGGTGAGATATGGAAGCTTGAACAGTGTCTTGACGAGTTGCTTTGCGACGTCGGCAAACTCTTAAGCGACGACCCGCTGTTCTTTATGCTGAATTCTTATACCGGCGGACTTTCGCCCTCAATTCTTGACTACATGGTAAAAACCTGCGTTGCTCCGGCGGGCGTAGGTGAGGTTCACACCGAAGAGATAGGCCTTGCCGTTACTGAAAAAGAAATTATATTGCCTTGCGGCAATACTACTGTTTGGACGAGGTAAATGGATAATCAAATTGAACTTAAAAATGTTGCTTTTTCTTATGAGAACGGTGAAGAAAAACGCGATATAATCAAAAATATAAATCTTGGTATCGAGCGCGGAAGCTTCACGGTGATACTCGGTCACAACGGTTCGGGAAAATCGACGCTTGCGAAGCTTATGAACGGTCTTTACAAACCCACTAACGCTGACGGTACCGTTTTAGTCGACGGCATCGATACGCGGGATGAAAAAACCGAAATAGAAATTCGCCGCAAGGTCGGCATGGTTTTCCAAAATCCGGATAATCAGCTTATCGCGTCGGTCGTTGAAGAGGACGTTGCGTTCGGGCCCGAGAATTTAGGTTTGCCTCCCGAAAAAACGCGTGAACGCGTAGACGAAGCGTTGAAATCGGTAGGAATGTACGAATACAGAAAATCTACCCCTCATCATCTTTCGGGCGGTCAGAAACAGCGCGTGGCTATTGCCGGGATAATCGCAATGCGACCGGAGTGCCTCATCCTTGACGAGCCTACCGCTATGCTCGACCCAAAGGGCAGAGCCGAGGTAATGGATATAATAACCCGCTTTAACCGCGATGAAAAAATGACCATAGTGCTTATAACTCATTTTATGGAGGAAGCAGAGTTCGCCGACAGGGTTTTGCTTCTCTGTGACGGCGAGATTATTCGCGACGGCACACCCGGAGAAATATTTTCCGATATTAAAACGCTTAAAGAAACCGGGCTTGACGTTCCGCAAAGTACCGAGCTTCTGTATGAACTTAAAAAGAGCGGTATCGACGTTGATACCGATGCTATTTCTGTAGAAGAAGCAGCCGCGCGCATTTATGCGGCGCTTCATTTGGAGGAAAAATAGTTGTCAAGTATTATTGAGGTAAAAAACCTGTGTTTTTCATACGACGGCGCCGCAAAACCGGTTAGAGACGCAATACACGACGTATCTTTTTCGGTCGGTTACGGCGAAATAATCGGCATAATCGGTCATACCGGTTCCGGTAAATCAACCCTTATTCAACACCTTAACGGGTTACTTAAACCCGCAAGCGGCGAAGTGCTTTTAGAGGGTAAAAACATTTGGGATGAACCAAAAAAGATTAAAGACGTTCGCTTCAAGGTCGGTCTCGTGTTTCAGTATCCCGAATATCAGCTTTTTGAGGAAACGGTGTTTGAGGATATTGCTTTCGGTCCAAAAAACATGGGGCTTAAAGGAGTAGAACTGGATAACCGCGTCAGAAATATATGCGAAACGGTAGGAATAAAGGAAGAGTATTTTGAAAAATCACCTTTTGACCTTTCCGGCGGCGAAAAACGCCGTGTGGCAATCGCCGGCGTAATGGCGATGCAACCGAAGGTGCTTATTCTTGACGAGCCCATTGCCGGTCTCGATCCTCGCGGCAGACGCGAGATTATTTCTATGATTAAAAGTTACCGTGAAAAATTCGGCGCCGCCGTAATAATCGTTTCTCATAATATGGAGGATATGGCTGTTCTTGCCGATAAACTGCTTGTTATGAACGGCGGTCGCCTTGAAATGTTTGATACGGTATACAACGTGTTTTCAAAGGGCGCGCATTTGTTTAATATCGGGCTTTCTGTACCAGCTGTAACGAAGATTCTCTATTTGCTTAACGAAAAGGACCGTAGTATCAGGACTGATATTTTCACCCTCGGCGAAGCGGTGGAATATCTGCGCTCTTGCGGTGCGGGTGGCGGTCATGCTTAAAGATATAACCTTCGGTCAGTATTACGAGGGCGGCTCGTTTATTCACCGCCTTGATGCGCGCACAAAAATAATCCTTTTAATACTCAATATCGTTTTTCTGTTTTTGGCGGGGAATTATTATTCGTTGGCACTTTGCTCCATATTTACCGCGTTTGTGCTGACCCTTTCAAAGGTTCCGGCGCGTATGTTCCTTAAAAACATTAAAACGATTCTGCCGATAATTATTTTTACGTCGCTTCTGAATCTGTTTTACGGCACCGGCGGCAGGGTTTTGTTTACGCTTTTTTGGAAACTTACGGTAACAACCGGCGGTATTTCACGGGCGGTGTTTATTACAGGCAGAATCGTATTGCTTATCCTTATTAGTTCGTTGCTTACTTATACCACAACGCCAAACGATATAACCGACGCGATAGAGTCTTTGCTTTCTTTTTTGCGTGTGTTCGGTTTGCGCGGCGCGGTGCATGTGCTCGCGATGATGATGACGATTGCTTTAAGGTTTATACCGACGCTTGTCGAGGAAACCGAGAAAATTATGAACGCTCAAAAGGCGAGGGGCGCGGACCTCGAAAACGGCAAGCTTCTTGATAAGGTCAAAGCGCTTATTCCTATACTTATTCCGCTTCTTATTTCTTCGGTAAGGCGCGCTTATGAGCTCGCCGAGGCAATGGAATGTCGCTGCTATAACGGCGGCGTAGGCAGAGTAAGAATGAAACGGCTTAGATTTTCACTTCGTGACCTTATCGCCGCTATGGGTAATGCGCTGTGTTGCGGCGGCGTAATCGCGTTTAATATTCTTCTTTAATGCTGGTGTAAAAACATGAAAAGATGTTTACTGATAATTTCTTTTGACGGTACCGCGTATCACGGTTGGCAGGTGCAACCCGGGCTTTTGACGGTGCAAAAAGTTATGAACGAAAGCCTCGAAAAACTTTTGGGCGCACCTACCGATGTTACGGGTTGCAGTCGGACCGATACCGGTGTTCATGCAAGAGAATTCGCCTTCCATATCGACTGTGACGACGCGATACCGAAAGAGGCTTTCCTTAAAGGTCTTAATTCGATATTACCGAAAGATATCGCGGTTAAGTCGTGTAAAGAGGTGCCCTCCGATTTTCATGCGAGGTACGATATTTTAGGAAAACGCTACGTTTACGGAATGTACTCGGGAAATAAAAATCCCTTTGATGAGCGCTATTTTCTGCATATTGACAGCGAACCGGATATAAATCTTATGAATAAGTTTGCCGCGACCGTAATAGGCGAGCATGATTTTTGCGGTTTCTCGTCATCGGGCAGAACGGTTGAAGATACCGTAAGAAAGATAAGTGACTGTTCGGTCAGAAAGAACGAAAACAAGATTTATTTCAGTGTGACCGCCGACGGATTTCTTTACAATATGGTAAGAATACTCGCGGGTACGGCGCTCGCGGTAGGATACGGCAGACTGAGCGCCGACGTTGCAAACACGGTTTTTGACAGAAAGGACAGGACGCTTGCCGGTGACACGCTTCCCGCGCACGGACTGTTTTTGGATAAAGTTTTTTATTGAGAGGTAGAATATGCCTGAATATAAAAGAAAAAAATCGCATACCGGTAGACCAAAAAGGCAAAATCCGGAAGTGGTAGTGTCAGAGGATATAAAGGTCAAACGCCCGAAAAAAACAAAGAATAATATCGCCGAGGAAGAAAACATACGAGTAGTCAGGGGCAAAAAGGGCGAAAAGCGCAAAAAACTTCTTATATTCGCCGCCGTAATCGCGGCAGTCTCACTTTTACTTGCTGTTCTTTCCGCCGTATTGCCGGTGGGGCTTTTTGAAAGCGCTCAGGATTTCTTCCTTTCGCTCGGTTCGGGCAACTTTCCGGCGGAAATATCGGGCACAACGGTTGTCAACTGCGTACCTAAAGGCAACTACTATTATGTTTTGACCGATACGAGTATTATGGCGTTTTCAAACGGCGGCAAGAAGATATTTTCGTATATTCACGGTTTTTCCACGCCGGTTATCGTTACAAGTGAAACAAGGGCGCTTGTATTCGACCAGGGTAAAAACAGCGCGGTAATTTATAATCTCGCCGGGATTGTCGACAATATTGAAACCAAAGGCGCTATACTGACCGCCGATATTGCGAAAGACGGTGAATATGCTTTTGCAACAAAGTCTGAATCATACGCAAGCAGCGTATTGGTTTATAACCGTAAGGGTAAATCGCTTTACAGTGTGAATTTTGCCAAAGATTTGGTGAATCATATCGATATTGCCTCGTCAGGCAAAAAAATCGCGGTTTCGACAGTCAATTCCGAGGGCGGTAAAATGGTCTCCTGCGTGCGTGTTTATAATTTCAATAAAGCCGACCCTGATTACAAACTTGATTTAGGGCAGGATATCGCCTACGATATAGAGAATACCGGCAAGGGTTTCTTTGTGGCGACGCATGATAAAATCAGGTTTATCAACTGGTCGAAATATACCGTTAGCGATTACGGGTTTGAGGGCGGTCTTTCCGCGGTCAGATATTCAAATTCCGGTGTTCTCGCGCTTTACAATAAGACGAACGATAAAAGTGATAACAATGTGATACTGTTTTCCAATTCCGGCAAGAAAATCACGGAATTTGAGATTAAAGGCGTTGTGAACGACATAAGATTTGCAAAGGGATGCGTTTATTCTTTGGGCGACAGTAAAATTGAAATTTTTGATAAAAAGGGTAAGAATTTGAGAAACGGCACCTGCGGCTTCGGCGGTATCAGACTTGTTGCGGCCGGCTCGAACACAGTCTGCATTATTACCGACAGCGAGATTCAAAAAACTGAAATTAAGAAAGGTGATAAAGCGTGATATTCGGTTTACTGCTTGACGCAATAGTCGTTGCCATAGTTGTTCTCGCGGTCTATATTTCCGCAAAGAGGGGCTTTGTTCGGGCTCTCATTGAGCTTGTCGGTTTTATTGCGGCGTTTTTGATAGCGTTTACAGTAAGTTCACCGCTTGCCGACGTTACTTATGATAAAATTGTTGAGCCTTCAATAGTTTCAACGGCGAAGGACGCGGTCGAAGGCGGCGACGAGGTAGCGTCAAAGCTTTGGGACTCATTGCCGGGTGTGGTCAAGAACAGTTCCGCCGATTTCGGGTTTTCAAAAGAATCTTTTACCGAAAAGGTTGACGCTCTTGTGACCGATAACGCTTCGTCCTCCGCGGAAAACATATCCGAAAAAATAATTAAACCGGTTGTGACAAAAATATTCGGTGTGTTTTATTCGACCGTTATAGTTATCCTGCTTATTATCCTTTCGAGATTCATTGCTGTCTGGGTGAATAAAATATTTTCCTTTTCAATTATCGGAAAGGTCAACCGATTTCTCGGCGGCTTTATAGGTCTATTCAAGGGAGTCGGGTTTGCCGTTATCTTCTGTATGATAATGAGCATCTTGATAATATCTTTCGGCGAGTTTTTCCCGTTTACTCAGAAAAACATTGACGCCTCAAAGCTTTTCAAAGCATTATACGGCATTTCGCCATTTGTTTAAGGAGAAATTATTAAAATGAGACTTTGTTCAAAATGCAAGAAGCGCCCCGCGGTGGTGTTTATGTCAAATCCGCTGAATCCTTCGGCAGAGCCGGAGGGGCTCTGCCTCGTATGCGCAAAAGAACTCGGTATAAAACCGGTTGACGATATGCTTAAAAGCATGAATATCACCGATGAAGATATAGAGCAAATGAGCGACCAGTTTATGGAAATGATGGCGCCCGAATCGGACGGTGAAGACGGTGCCGACGATGAAGCCATGAACGATGAAACTTTTAATATGGGTACTACTCCCGCCATACCGTTTTTGAAAAATCTTTTCGGCGCGCAAAAGCAGTCCGGCGAAGAAAAAGAGCAGAATGCAAAAGGTGAGGAAAAACCGAAAAAGAAACGCAAAAGGTTTTTAGAGCAGTATTGTACCAACCTTACCGCCCGCGCCAAAGAAGGCAAACTCGATAATATTGTCGGCAGGGAAAAGGAACTGTACCGAACGATACAGATTCTTTCCCGACGTTCAAAAAACAACCCATGCCTTATCGGCGAACCGGGCGTTGGTAAGACCGCCATTGCGGAAGGACTTGCCCAGAGAATTGCAAACGGACAGGCGCCCGCGCGCTTGCTTGATAAGGAAATACAACTGCTTGATCTTACCGCGCTTGTTGCGGGTACGCAGTTCCGCGGTCAGTTTGAAAGCCGCGTTAAAGGACTTCTTGAAGAGGTAAAGGAAGCGGGTAACGTAATACTTTTTATCGACGAGGTGCATACCCTCGTCGGTGCGGGTGACCACGTTGAAAACTCGATGAACGCGGCTAATATGTTTAAGCCCGCGCTCTCCCGCGGCGATATACAGATTATAGGCGCCACCACGTTTAAAGAGTATCGCAAGCATATTGAAAGCGACGCCGCTCTTGAACGTCGCTTTCAACCGGTGATTATAGAAGAACCGTCGGTTGAGGACGCGATAAGCGTGCTTATGGGCGTTAAATCGTATTATGAGGGATATCACGGCGTAAAGGTGCCAGACAGTATAGTCGGTAAGGCGGTAAAACTCTCCGAAAGGTATGTTACGGACAGATACCTGCCTGATAAGGCGATAGACTTGCTCGATGAGGCTTGCGCCTGCACAAGCCTTGAAAATAAAGCGGTTGACAAGCTTTATATTACCAACAAGAAAATCGCCGAGGCGCAAAAGTCGCTCGATGAACTTACCGCCGACCCCCAAAATACAGATTACGAAAAACAGGCTATGCTTAAAGTCGAAATCGAAAACTACAAAAAGACGGCAAGCGGTCTTTATGACGCTGCCGCGGATAATACCGTTACCGAAAAGCAACTTGCTAAGGTTATAGAGCTGTGGACCGGAATCCCCGCCTCAAAAGTGGAAGAAAGCGAGCTTTCAAAGCTTTCCGGGCTTGAAGACCGGTTGAATGAAAAAGTTATCGGGCAGAAAGAGGCTACTAAGCTCGTCGCGGCGGCGGTTAAGCGGTCAAGGGTGCATACAAGCGCGTTGCACCGTCCCGCGTCGTTTATTTTCGTAGGACCGACAGGCGTAGGGAAAACCGAACTTGTCAAGGTGCTCGCGGAGCAACTGTTCAGCACGCCGGAAACGCTTATACGGTTTGATATGTCCGAGTTTATGGAAAAGCATTCGGTATCACGTCTTATAGGCGCGCCTCCGGGATACGTCGGCTATGACGAAGCGGGACAACTTACCGAAAAGGTACGCAGAAAACCCTATTCGGTTATTCTTCTCGATGAAATCGAAAAGGCGCACCCGGATGTACTCAACATTCTGCTACAAATACTTGATGAGGGCAGAGTGACCGACGCGCAGGGACGCACGGTGAATTTTGAAAATACGGTTATTGTAATGACTTCAAACGCGGGCAGTGACAAGTCAATTAATCTTATGGGATTCGGTCAGACCGCGGCGAAGGCTTCAAGAGATAAGGCGGAAAAGGCGCTTAGAGAGTTCTTGCGTCCCGAGTTTATCGCCCGTGTGGATGAGGTCGTCATATTTGAACCGCTTTCAGAAGAGTCGCTCAAAAAAATCGCGGTGCTCATGCTTGACGAACTTAAAACCTCTCTCGCGGAGCGCCATATCGACTTTAAGTACGGCGATTCGGTTTGTGATTTTGTAGTGGAAAACGCAAATACCGATAGAACGGGCGCGCGTGAACTTCGCAACGTTATTCGCCGTAATATTGAGGATAAAATTGTTGACCTTATTGTCGAGCGTGAGGATAACGTTATCGGCATAAGCGCAACCGTAAATAAAGGCGGCATTAAAATAGACGCTCTTTAAGGGGGATTTGTATGACCGTAAAATTTATTAAACTAAACGAAAACGCAATCGTACCGACCTACGGCACCGAATATGCCGCCGGTGCGGATATATATGCTTTGCCTTTGGGGGACATTACGGTAAAGCCCGGCGATACCGTTCTTATCCATACCGGTATTGCCATGCAGATACCAAAAGGATACGGCGGATTCATTTTTGCGAGAAGCGGTATCGCTACGAAAAGAGGGCTTGCCCCGGCAAACAAGGTCGGCGTGATAGACAGCGACTATCGCGGCGAGATTATGGTATCGATTCATAATCATTCGCGCGATTTACAGGTAATTGCTTCCGGCGAACGTGTAGCGCAGCTTGTGATAATGCCGTACCTCAAAGCCGAGTTTACCGAATGCGAAAGCCTTGAAGAAACAGAAAGAGCGGCGGGCGGCTTCGGCTCCACCGGTACGAAATAGTTGTTGCATTTGATTAAAACGTAAAAACGCGGTCAATACTGGAAACCGAGCGAAAAAGTACGGTATTTCTGTTATTTCACTTAATTTACATAATCAACCATTTTTAATATTTTATTTTGGAGGTAAACAACTTAATGAACGAAACACAGACCAAAAAAACCGGAAAAGGCCGTTATAAAAAACAAAACGGCGGTGTTTCTATTGCAAAAAACGCGGTAAACAGCCTTGTTAACGGCAGTTTCAAATCCGCCAAATCGGTCGCCAAAAAAGAAGGCGGCAAAGGCGCTTTGCCTGCAAAGCGAAAGAATTATGCTAAAAGCGGCAAAACCGCCGCACCGCAGAAAAACGATAAACCGATAAGAATAATTCCGCTCGGCGGACTTGGAGAAATCGGCAAAAACATAACTCTTTACGAGTTTGACGGCGATATGATAATCGTGGATTGCGGTATGAGCTTCCCGGATGAGGAAACGCCGGGCATAGACGCTGTCATTCCCGATTTTACCTATATTATTGAGAATAAAGATAAAATCAAAGGCTTGTTTGTGACACACGGGCACGAGGACCATATCGGCGGAATACCTTATCTACTGAGAGAAATTAACGTTCCTATTTACGCGACTAGACTTACGGTAGGTCTTATTGAGGGTAAACTTGCGGAGCATAAAGCCTTGCCCGAGGCAAAACTTAACGTGGTAAAGCCTGGGCAGACGGTAAAGCTCGGTAAATTCAGCGTTGAGTTTATTCACGTGAATCATTCGATACCTGACGCGGTCGGCTTTGCGATAACCTGCTCGGCGGGAACCGTAGTTCAGACCGGCGACTTTAAGATAGATACAACACCAATCGACGATAAGGTTATTGATATAGCGCGTTTCGCGGAACTCGGAAAAAAAGGAGTTCTCGCGTTGCTTTCGGATTCCACCAACGCCGAAAGACCGGGATATACGCCGTCCGAAAGAATCGTCGGCGAATCGCTTGCAAATCTTTTCAGAAACGCTCAGGGACACAGAATTATAGTCGCGACTTTCTCGTCAAATATTCATCGCATTCAGCAGATAATCGACGAAGCGCATAAATGCAAACGCAAGGTCGCGGTTTCCGGCAGGAGCATGATAAACGTCGTTAAGATGGCGGCGGAATTGAAATATCTCAAAGTGCCGTCAGGTATACTCGTAGATATCGAGCAAATAAAGAATTACGCGCCGGAAAAACTCGTGGTTATAACCACCGGTTCACAGGGTGAACCGCTTTCCGCTCTTCACAGAATGGCGTTTTCCGATCACCGCCAGGTTGAAATAATGCCCGGCGATATGATAATCATTTCGGCTACGCCCATACCCGGTAACGAAATACTCGTCAGCCGTGTTGTAAACGAACTTATGAAGCGCGGCGCCAACGTCATATATGAAAAAATGTACGACGTTCACGTTTCGGGACACGCCTGTCAAGAGGAGCAGAAGCTTATGCTCAGTCTGGTGAAACCGAAATACTTTATTCCGGTTCACGGCGAGCAGAAACACCTTTATAAGCATAAAACGCTCGCGTATACCATGGGTCTTAAACCGGATAACGTCCTTGTCGCGGCAAACGGAAACGTTATAGAACTGTCAGGTTCCGGTATAAAGAACGCGGGAAGCGTACAGGCGGGTAGAGTGCTTGTTGACGGACTTGGTGTGGGCGACGTTGGAAGCATAGTGCTTCGTGACCGTAAACACTTGTCAGATAACGGCATTATAGTCGTTACGGCGGCTATCGATTCAGTAACCCGCGAGATTGTTTCAGGTCCGGACGTGGTGTCCCGCGGCTTCATTTACGTAAAAGAATCTGAGGAACTTATGGAGGAATTGCGTGACGTTGTTCGTGAAGTCCTTGAAACCTGCTTTGAAAGCCGCATTCGCGACTGGAACAGCATTAAAACTCGTGTTAAGGACGGCGTTGCAAAGTTTCTTTATCAGAAAACCCATAGAAGTCCAATGGTTCTGCCGATAATATTAGAAATACAGTGAGGGTGAAAAATATGAAAGTTATTTTACTTGCGGATGTTAAGGCAAAGGGTAAAAAGGGAGAACTCGTAAACGTTTCTGACGGTTACGCGAGAAATTTTCTTTTCCCGAAGAATCTGGCTATTGAGGCGGATAACGCTGCTTTGGCTGAAATGAAAAGTCAAAAGGAGGCGGCGGAGCACCACAAACAGGAGGAAATCGACGCCGCCAAGGAACTCGCAAAAACGCTTGACGGTAAAAGCGTTACCTTAAAAGCAAAGGCGGGCTCTTCAGGCAGACTTTTCGGCAGCATAACCTCAAAAGAGATAGCTGATGAGATAAACAAGGTATTTTCGGTTTCGGTCGATAAGAAAAAACTTTCGGTTGCCGATATCAAGAATTTCGGCATTTATACCGCCGAGGTCAAACTCTATAAGGGAATAACCGCGAAAATAACCGTAAACGTAACAGAATAAGGGTTGAAAACTATGAGTAACGATAACAACTTATTGTATGACGCGGAAGGCAGTCGTGTGCCTTATTCCGTAGAAGCTGAGCAGGCGGTACTCGGAGCTATGATAATCGACCCGCAATGTATTGCGGACGTTATAACCGAAGTAAAGCCGGAATATTTCTACATACCTCAGAACAAGGAAATATATAACGCGATTATAACGATGTTTGAGGTAAATCAGGTTATAGACTTTGTGTCTTTGCTTGAAAAACTCAAAGATAAAAACGTTTATGACGAGGCGGGCGGCAAAGCGTATCTTACCATGATAGTTGAAAACGTCCCCACGTCAGCCAACGTCATGACCTACATTGAAATTCTGCGTGAGC
>JAFZIW010000024.1 GCA_017554125.1 Clostridia bacterium
ATAAAATGCCTAAAAACAAGGACATAAAAAAGGTTTTGGTAATCGGCTCGGGTCCTATCGTGATAGGTCAGGCGGCGGAGTTTGACTATTCGGGGGCTCAGGCATGCAGAGTCTTGAAAAGCGAGGGAATAAACGTTGTACTCGTAAACTCAAACCCCGCTACCATTATGACCGACAGCGCCCTTGCGGATGAAATATACCTCGAACCTATAACGCCGGAAACCGTAAGCCGCATTATAGAAAAAGAAAGACCCGACGGGTTGCTTGCCGGGCTCGGCGGGCAGACGGGTCTTACGATATCCATGCAGTTGTACGAGGCGGGCGTATTGGAAAAATACGGCGTCAAATTCCTCGGCAGCGATATGCAGGCGATTAAAAAGGCGGAAGACCGCGAGCTTTTCAGAGAAACAATGCGGGCGATAAATCAGCCCTGCGTTCCGAGTGAAATAGCCCTTGACGTCGAAACCGCGCTTGCCGCCGCGAAGAAAATCGGGTACCCGGTTATCGTTCGCCCCGCCTACACGTTGGGCGGCTCCGGCGGCGGTATCGCGGAGGATGAAGACAGCCTCAGAAAAATCGCCGCAAACGGACTTGAACTTTCCCCGATAACGCAGATACTTGTGGAAAAATGTATTTCGGGTTGGAAGGAAATCGAGTTTGAAACCATGCGGGACGGCGCGGGCAACGCGGTGGCGGTATGCTCTATGGAAAATTTTGACCCGGTGGGCGTTCACACGGGCGATTCAATAGTAGCAGCCCCCGCGCTCACGCTTTCGGATAAGGAATTCCAAATGCTTCGCACGGCGTCGCTCGATATAATATCGGCGCTCGGCATAGTGGGCGGGTGCAACTGTCAGTTTGCGCTCAACCCCGACAGCTTTGAATACGCGGTAATAGAGGTAAATCCCCGCGTTTCGCGCTCCTCGGCGCTCGCCAGCAAGGCGACCGGCTACCCCATAGCGAAAATATCGACCCTTATCGCGCTCGGTTACAATTTAGACGAAATTAAAAACGAAATAACCGGCAAAACCTGCGCCTGTTTTGAGCCGGCGCTTGATTACGTCGTGGTCAAACTGCCGAAATGGCCCTTTGACAAATTCATAGGTTCGAGCCGCACGCTCGGTACGCAAATGAAAGCGACCGGCGAGGTAATGGCGATAGGTCAGTCCTTTGTCGAGGCGCTTATGAAAGCCGTGCGCGGCGCGGAAATACATTTAGATTCGTTAAACGCCGAGCCGGTAAGCGAGGGCGATATACTCGACCGCCTGGCGCGCGTCGACGATATGCGGGTGTTTACGGTGTTTGAGGCGATAAAACGCGGCGTTGACGTAAAGACGATAAGCGATATAACGAAAATCGACCCGTATTTTATCTCCTGCCTTAAAGAGGCGGCAAAGCTCGAAGCGGAACTGAGTGAAAAAGAGCTTACAGACGAGCTTTATATCAAGGCGAAAAAATCGGGCTTCCCCGATTCTTACATAAAGAGAATTACCGGAAAAAACGAGCTTCCCGAGTTTTCTTACAGTTACAAAATGGTCGATACCTGCGCGGCGGAATTTTCAGCCGAAACGCCGTATTTTTACTCCTGCGCCGACAGCGTATGCGAGGCGAGGAGTGTTGAGCGAAGCGGCAAACCGGTAATTGTGGTACTCGGCTCCGGACCTATCCGCATAGGTCAGGGAATCGAATTCGATTACAGCTCGGTGCATTGCGTGTGGACCCTTAAAGAAAAGGGCTACGACGTTGTTATCGTCAACAACAACCCCGAAACGGTTTCAACCGATTACGATACCGCTAACCGTCTGTATTTCGAGCCGCTTACCGAGGAAGACGTTATGAATATCGTCAAGGTTGAAAAGCCGATAGGCGTTGTGGTGGCGTTTGGCGGACAGACCGCCATAAAACTCGCAAAAACGCTCGACAGTCACGGCATAAAGATACTCGGCACCTCGGCGGAAAGCATAGATATCGCCGAGGACAGAGAGCGGTTTGACGCCTTCCTCGAAACTATGGGAATGTCAAGACCGAGAGCCGTTGCGGTCGAGAGCAAGGAGGAGGCGGCGGTCGCCGCGAAAATACTCGGTTATCCGGTGCTTTTGCGCCCGTCCTACGTAATAGGCGGTCAGGGTATGAGCGTTGTGCGCTCGGGCGCGGAGCTCGAAAAATATATGGACGTTATAACGTCCGGCGGGATAGGCAATTCCGTCCTTGTCGACAAATATATGCCGGGTACCGAAATCGAGGTCGACTGTATATCCGACGGGTTTACGGTGCTTATCCCCGGTATTATGGAGCATATAGAGCGCGCCGGTATTCATTCGGGCGATTCGATAGCTGTATATCCGCCCTATAATCTTTCCGAAAGTCTTACTAAAAAGGTATGCGACGTTTCGGTGAAAATGGCGCGGGGGCTCGGTACCAAGGGTATAGTGAACATACAGTATCTGATATTTGAAAACGAGCTTTACGTAATAGAGGTCAACCCGCGTGCGAGCCGTACCGTGCCTTATATCAGCAAGGTTACGGGAATACCGATGATAGAGCTTGCAAGCCGCGTTATGCTCGGCGAAAGGCTTTCGGATATGGGATACAAAGACGGACTGGCACAGACCGCCCGGTATTACGCGGTAAAGGTGCCGGTGTTCAGCTTTGAAAAGATTTCCGACGCCAACGCGATAATGGGACCCGAAATGAAATCGACCGGCGAGGTGCTCGGTATCGGCAGAACCAAAACCGAGGCGCTTTACAAAGGACTTTGCGCCTCCGGTATCGACGTTCACGCCGGCGCCGGTTCGTCGCACGGCATACTTATCTCGGTTGAAGATTACGATTACGCCGACGCGATAAAGCTCGCCGAAAAGTTTACCGACCTCGGTATGAACCTTTACGCGACCCCCGATACCGCGAAAGCGATACGCGCCCGCGGGATGACGGTTGAAACCGTCCGCAACATCTGGGACGCGAGCGATATTTACGACCTTATCCGCGACCGTACCGTGAATTATATCGTGTATACCGGCGCGGTTATGGACAGCTCGGTGGGCGATTTCCGCCTGCTTTACCGCAAGGCGATGAAC
>JAFZIW010000025.1 GCA_017554125.1 Clostridia bacterium
GAAATATCCGGCAAATGGTCGGTACACGAGATACCGGGATTTGTCGGTGAAGACGGTGCTGTAAACAACGCTCAGGTCGGAGGCGGCACCGGCGCGGCAATTCTTAATAAAACAAAGAATCCGACAGGTGCGTGGGAGTTCCTCAAATGGTGGACCTCCGCCGATACCCAGGCGGCATATTCTCAAAACGTTGAAAACGTTTTAGGTGTTGCCGGAAGAGTTACGTCGGCGAATATTGAAGCGGTCACGCGTCTGTCCTGGCAAAATGATGTTCTTGATACGCTCCTTAGTTCCTGGGAAAAGGTTGAGGAATTACCTGAACTTCCCGGCGGTTATTATGTACCGCGAAGCATAGATATGGCATTTTGGAATACATATAACAAATCGGAAAGTCCAAAGGACCTTTTGCTTGAATGGAACGAAATCGCAAACAGTGAAATAGAACGCAAGATAAAACAGTATGAGGGTAGGTGATACAGGTGAAAAGGACCGGTAGAAAGCGGTTTGCAAATTATGAATTTCATATTCTTTGGCTTCCTTTTTTAATACTTTTCTTTATTTTCACAATTTTGCCGATACTCTCGTCGGTTGTGCTGAGTTTTACCGATTTTGACGCCGTATCATCTCCGAGATTTATAGGACTTGATAATTATTTCAGGATGTTTACCGGTGATGAGGTTTTGCCGGTGGCTCTCAAAAATACGGTTATGTTTGCCATATTCATAGGACCGTTCGGCTTTGCGCTTTCGTTCTTCCTCGCATGGATAATCAACGAATTCGGGAAAACGGCGCGAAGCATACTTTCTTTCCTGTTCTATTCGCCCGCCCTTGTCGGTAACGTGTTTTACATTTGGCAAATTGCTTTCAGCGGTGACGCATACGGTTATATAAACAGTTTTCTGATGTCGTTCGGCATTGTTACCGAGCCGATACAATGGTTCAGAAACGAATCCTACGTTTTTCCGCTCATTGTTATTATTCAACTGTGGCTTTCAATGGGCGTTTCATTCCTCGCAAATATCGCGGGCCTTCAGAATGTCGACGATGAACTGTACGAGGCGGGCGCCATTGACGGTATAAAAACGAGATGGCACGAGCTTTGGTATATTACGCTTCCGTCGATGAAGAGCATACTGCTCTTCGGTATCGTAATGCAAATACAGGCGGCGTTTTCCGTAGGCGCTATTCCGATGGCGCTTGCCGGATATCCTTCCGTAAACCATGCGGTCGATACGATTCTTTCACATTTGCAGGACGTGGGTACCGAACGTTTTGAAATGGGTTATGCCTCGGCTATATCCGTATTGTTGTTCGTGTTGATAATTGTTACAAAGAAGCTTTTGACGAAATTCGTCAACTTTATGGGAAGGTAGGCGCGTATGAAGAATAAAAAAGCCTACCGGAAGTATACAAGGTCGGTTATCGGCAATATTTTCTATTTTGCTTTTCTGATAGTTTTCGGCGCGTTCGCCATACTGCCGCTTGTGATACAGGTAATAACGTCTTTCAAGCCGCTTGACGAGTTGCTTATATTCCCTCCGAGGTTTTATGTTGTAAGACCCACGTTTGAAAACTATAAGGTTTTACCGACACTTCTGTCGAATCTTAAAATACCGCTTTCGCGTTACGTGTTTAACAGTCTTTTTGTCAGCGTTACGGCAACGGTTCTTCATATTTTCGTTGCGAGCGGAGCGGCATATACTATTTCAAAATCAAAAATCAAGTATAAAAACATCGTTTTTGCGTTTGTGCAGTTCGCGCTGCTTTTTAACGCATATACTCTTGCTATCCCGAGATATCTGATATATTCAAATCTCAGGATGATCGATACATATCTGGTTTATATTCTGCCGTATATTCCGAGCACGCTCGGCGTATTTTTGATGAAGCAGTTTATGGACACCGGAATACCGGACGCTCTGCTTGAAGCTGCGCAAATAGACGGCGCCGGTCAGTTCAGGGTGTTTTTCCGCATAGCGCTCCCGCTTGTAAAACCCGCTTGGCTTACTTTGGCGTTATTTGCGTTTCGTGATATGTGGACGATTACCGGTTCCGGAACAATATTTACCGAATCGATGAAAACATTGCCGGAAATAACCTCAACTATCGCGTCGGGCGGTCTTGCGCGTTCGGGCTCCGCAATGGCAATGTCGGTTATTATGATGATACCGCCTATTATCGTATATCTGATTTCACAAAGCAGTGTTAAGGAAACAATGAGCACTTCGGGAATCAAATAATGAAAGGGGATTTTGGCTTGAAAAGGCATATAATCAAGGTCGTTTCATTTATATTGCTTTTATCGGCGATTATTTGCTTGCCTTTGGCAAGTGCTTCCGCCACGTCATTTGAAAATCTCCCTTTTGAATCTTTTTCTTACTGGGAAGGATATAACAGTGAAAGTGCGGTTCCGGTTAAATCCATGTTTAGTTTTGAACGGCAACTTTCGAGCGCGGATTTCGGCCTTGACGACGGATTCAGGACGTTAACGGATATTTTTGTCGATGAGTCTTATATTTACATATTGGACGCTGACAACAGCCGCCTTATTATCGCGGACAAAACGAACTATAAGACTGTTTCGGTGATAGCCGACCCTGAGTTTGAAGGCGAAACCTTGCATTTCAGAAGAGCCGGCGGCGTTTATGCAAAAGATTCAAAAGTATATATTTGCGATACCGAAAACGAGAGACTGATAATTTGTGATGTTAACGGTAAGGTTTCAAGGGTAATAACAAGACCCGAATCCGATATAATCCCCGAGGATCTGATTTTTGCGCCGCAAAAACTTGTTTGTGACGAAAAAGGCTTCTTTTACATGATAAGCAGCGGCTGTTTCTACGGTGCGCTAAGATTTGACAGTGATTTTAATTTCCTCGGATTTTACGGCGCAAACGTTACGGCATCTTCGGTTGGTGATATTATTTCAAATATCAAAGCCAAGTTTTTGAATAATAACGAAAAAATCAGCGGACAGGCAAAAAAGATTCCGTATCAGTTTGTCGATTTAAGCGTTGATAAAGAAGATTTTATCTTTACTGTTACCGATTCGGGCGATACCGGACAAATCAGGCGTCTCAATCCCGGCGGCAGTAACGTCTATAAGGTTTACGAAGGCGGCCAGTATATAAGCTCCGATTCGGTGTTCTTCGGTGTGCGCGGATTTATCCGCAGGACTTTTATTGATGAGAAATCAAGTCTCGTGAGCGTTACCGTTGACGAAAATGATTTTGTCTATGTTGCCGACCAAAAATTCGGAAGAATACTTATTTACGACCGTGACGGTTTTATGCTTTGCGGTTTCGGCGGCGGCGTAGATAAGGGCGAAATCAAAGGAACGTTCAAACAGATTTCGTCCCTTCACATTGACGGCGATTATCTTTACGTTACCGACAGCATAAACAATGTAATTACCGTTTTCAAATTTACCGAATTCGGTCAACTGATTAAAACCGCGACAAATCTTACGGATGCCGGTGAATATGAGCAGTCGCTGTCTGTTTGGCGTGAAGTATTGGCACAGGACGCCAACTGTCAGGCGGCCTACAATGGTATTGCAAAGGCGCTCATTACCACCGGTGAGTATGATGAAGCCCTGAAAATGGCGAAGATGGGGAAGAATACTCAGTTGTACGGTGAAGCCTTTACAAAAGTCCGCGCCGATTTTGTCGACAAGCATTTTTATCTGATAATCATTGCAGTAGCTTTCGTTGTAATTTTACTTGTAACATGGATAGTTGTTAAACGTAAAAAGAAAATCGTTGTATTCAGCGACAGGGATATTACCGCGTCGATAGGCGCGTGTGTTCATCCGTTCGCGTATTTCAGAAACCTGAAAGAAAACAAGCGTACAAAGCTGATAATGGCGGCGTTTTTTACCTTCTTACTGTTCTTTACAACTCTGCTGTGCGATTTCTTTTGCGGGTATATGTACGGTTACGTTGATCCCGGTTCATACAACCTGTTATTTACTTTGATCGGTACCTCCGGAATAGTTCTGCTTTATACCGTAACCAACTGGGGCGTTTGCTCCATTAAGGGCGGTAAAGGCAGGATGTACGAAGTGTTTATTGCCGTTTCGTACAGCGTTGTGCCGCTTATTGTGTATAGGCTATTTTATCTTATCGTTTCAAATATTCTTGTTCCGAAAGAGGCGTTTTTCCTCGGTATATTCGAGGCTTTGGCGTGGATATTTGCCGGTTTTTCGCTTATTGTCGCCAATATGGAAATCCACGAGTACGATTTCTTTAAGGTTTTGAAAACCACCGTGATTATCCTGCTCGGTATGGGTCTGATTATTTTCCTTATGTTTATGATAATCATTCTGATACAGCAGCTGACCACGTTTATCAAAACCGTTTACAACGAACTGTTGTTAAGGTAGGGGGGTAGTTTATGAATTATAAGAGAATCTCCTGCCTGATGCTTTCGATTCTGCTGTGCCTGTGCGTATGCGGATGCACAAGCGGCAATAAAATGAAAATATATACGGGTACGTATATCAGCGGTGTACAGTATGATATGCCGGAGAGTAAAACGCTCGCTGATTTCGGCGGTTATACTTTGTCGATTGAGGGGGAACACGCTTCACCGCTGTTAAGCAAGTCCGGTTGCGAAAAAACATGGGGCGTTTTGCCTGTCGATTTTCTGAGCGGATGGGATTATGATTACGGTTCTCCGATATCGGAATCGGCATTGTTCTTAACCTACTATGACCCCACGTACGAAAGCTTTTTTACAATCAATTCTTCTGATGCCGTACCGAAAGGCAGAATGCTTGTAAAAGAAGTTGAAAACGGCGTTAAGATAACCTATTTCTTTGACGAGGTAGAGGTTTCTGTGCCGGTTACATATATTCTCGATGAAAACGGTTTCAGTATCAAAATCAACCCGCTTGAAATAGTGGAAAGCAATTTTATTGTTATGTCTGTTTCGGTAGCACCGTTTTTATGCAGCGCGAAAAACGTGAATGATAAAAACCGTTATTTGTTTGTTCCGTCGGGCAGCGGCGCCGTGATGTATACCGATTGTCGCGGTAAGGCGAGAACCTATGAAGAAGAGGTCTACGGTGAGGATCTCGCCCGTGAGAAAAAATGGGATTATACGAATTCGGAACAGATACATATGCCGGTTTTCGGCGCGGTTGACGGTTCGTCAGCTATGTACGGTATAATAACTTCCGGCGCGGCGAGTTCTTCTGTCGGCGCTTACGCCGGCGATAAAAACGCCGGATATTCCGGAGTGTATCCAATATTCAATATTCGTTCGTATAATAACGTTCAGGTTGATATCGGCGGTACTACCGGGCTTAAAAACTTTATACGTCTTGCCGATAAAAGAAACCCCGGTACATTTGAAGTGAAATACGGTATATTGACCGGCGAAGACGCTTCACTCGGCGGAATCGCATCGGTTTACCGTGATTATCTCGGTTTAAGCGGAGGCGCAAAAAGCAAGCTTGTTAATTTAACGATGCTCGGCGGGCTTATGGCTGAAAGAAACGCCGTCGGTGTGCCGTATACCGTTTTTTCCGAAACTACAAAGCTATCCGAAGCCAAAACTATTTTTGAGCAACTGAAAAGTGAAATCGGCGTGCCGATGAACGTGCGTCTGCTCGGATACGGCGATACCGGTCTTACCGTGGAAAAAATCGCCGGCGGTTTTTCGTTTAACAGCGGTCTCGGTTCAAAAGAAGACCTTAAATCCTTTGCCGAGTATTGCGATGACGGCGGTTCAAAACTGTATTTTGATTTTGACACGGTGCGTTTTGGTTCCTCCGGTTCCGGTTACTCTAAACGCAGTGACGCCGCGGTCGATACTACCGATTATCGCGTAAAGAAGTATACTTTTGATATTGCTTTGAGAAAAGTCGATACAACTAAAAAAGCTTTATATATTATCAGTCGTGCGGCATTACCGAACGTTATTGCCGATACGGTAAAGGCGGCTGATAAATTCGGAGTTTCCGGTGTTTCTTTCTCAGAACTCGGCGTATCGGCGTACTCGGATTTTAAGGATGAAAAATACTACGGAAAATCGGGAATTGCATCCGATGTAGGCGGCGCGCTTGAAAAAATCAGAACGGGTAAGACTTCGGTTTGCACCGCGGCAGCCAATGATTATGCCGCCGTAGCTTCCGATTTTATTGACGAAATACCTGCGGTAAGTTCTTCTTATATAGCTTTTGACGCCGACGTTCCGTTTTACGGTATGGTATTTTCTGGCTGTAAAGAAAACGCGGTTTCAATTAACCTTTCATCAACTCAGAGAGATAAGTTCCTCGATGCAGTCAAAACCGGCAGCGGACTTTCGTTTGTTTTGGCTTACGATGTAAACTCGGATGCCGTCACAAGTCAGTACAGCGCTTATATCTCCGCCGATTATGCCAGCATTAAAGATGGTATAATCGCTTTTGCCGAGGAATACAGCGATTGCTTCAACGCCGTTTCCGGCAGTACCGTCAAATCCTATTCCGATAACGGCGGCGTTTCAAAAACTGTTTTTGAAAACGGCGTGGTCGTAATAGTCAATAAGACGGAAAGCGCCGTAACACTTGACGGTGTTTCTGTCGACGCTAAAAGTTTCATCTGGAGGGCAACAGTATGAAATTAAAGAAAAAGAAACGCGGAATAGAGGCGAACAGCCGCCGTGCCGGCAGGCTTTTCATACTTCCGTGGGAGATTGGCATGGTCATATTTATCATAGTGCCGCTTTTGATTTCGGTTGCCTATGCTTTCTGCGAGGTTACGTTTAAGGTCGGCGGGATGGATTATCACTTTGTCCTCTTTGATAATTTCAAATACCTGTTAAAAGAAGACCCGTATTATACCGATACTCTTATTTCCTCTTTGACAACGCTGATTTATACTATCCCGATAATCGTTGCTCTCAGTCTGATTCTCGGAATTGTTCTGAACCAAAAATTCAAGGGCAGAGTTATTATGCGCGCCGTGTTCTTTTTGCCGGTAATAATCGCGGCGGGCGTGGTGCTGAATATACTTACTACTCAGATAAACGGTCAGCCGCCTGTTATTCAACTCGGCGCAACTTCAACTACGATGAGTGACGGGGGAGGATATCTCGACGCTTCCGCATTGCTTGCGGGGCTAAGGCTTCCAGAAGCCGTGACCGAAATGATGGCAAAGTATATAACGATGATATTCAACCTTCTTTGGCGCAGCGGTATTCAGATTATTCTGTTTATATCGGGCCTGCAAACGATTCCCGATTCTCTTTATGAGGTATCGAAAATCGAAGGCGCCTCAAAATGGGAAGAGTTTTGGATGATAACCTTCCCGATGCTTCGTGACGTGACCTTGCTTGTGACGGTGTTTACGGTTGTTGAGGAAATGGTTTCAACCGCGAACCCGGTAATGTCAAACGCTCAGAGTATGATTTCGGGTCAACAGCGTTATGATATGCCTACCGCCATGATATGGTTTTATTTCCTTTGCGTACTTATAATTTGCGGAATTGTTCTTTTCCCGATATTCCGCTCATTTAAGCGCAAGTGGGATTAAGGGGGCGACGGTATGAATAGAAAAGTATTAAAACGTATTATTTCAATCGTTGTCGGAATAGCCAGATGGGTGTTTTTAATTTCGGTCGGTTATATCGCTCTGTATCCTTTGTTCGTAATGGTTTCAAACTCTTTTATGACTATGGAAGACGTTCTCGACCAAAGCGTTGTTTATATTCCGAAAACACTCACGTTTGACAATTTCAAAACCGCGCTTGATAAACTGAATTTTCTTCCTGCTCTTAAAAGTACTCTTCTTATTCCGGTTTTATCGGGTATGATAGAAGTTGCCGTTTGCGCTGTTACGGCGTACGGTTTTGCAAGATTCAGATTCAAAGAAAACAATTTTCTTTTCGGTTTGGTAATTGCTACTATCGCGGTGCCGTCAACGCTTCTTATGATTCCGCAGTATACCGGGTTTTATAATTTCGACCCGTTAAAGATACTGGCTGTGTTCAATAAGATAAGCGGTAAAAACTTACAAATAAATCTGCTTAATACCGGCTTTACAATGTGGCTTCCGTCGCTATTCTCCGTCGGTCTTCGTTCAGGCGTGTTTATATTTATTTACCGCCAGTTTTTCAAGGGGCTGCCCAAGGAATTTGAAGAAGCGGCGTATGTTGACGGCGCAAATCCCTTTACGGCTTTTCTCAGAGTCATTATTCCGTCGTCAACGGTGGCTATTATTACCGTAACCGTATTTTCGCTCGTATGGCATTGGAACGAGTTTTATTTAACAAATATGTTCCTGCTTGAAGATAATCGCCCGCTTTCAGTAATGCTCAAAATCATAGCGGGGGACACAACGCTTGCAAACGGTGTTCGTATGGCGGGCGCGCTTGTTTTCATAATACCGGTGCTTGCGATTTATCTGGTTTTACAGCGTAAGTTTATCAAGAGTATCGATAAGGTAGGTATTGTAGGTTAATCTGCAATTAAATAAAAGTTTTTTAAAAGAAAGGTGAAAGCTATGTTAAAAAGAATTTTAGCAGTCGTGTTGGTATTTACTCTCTGCTTTGCGTTTGCGGGATGCGGCAAGAAGAGTACGTCCGGCACCGAGGATGCCGGCGAATCGGGTCAATTTACCGTTTTGAACAATAAACCCGATGATTGGGACACCAACTGGACCGCGTATTACGAGATGGACGCTGACGGTAATCCCGTCAAGCTGTCTGGTGACGCCGCGCCCGAATTTACGGCGGGCAAGTACCTTGCAAAGGGCGTCGTCCAAAAGACCGATAACACCTCTTCGGGTGATGAAACGGATGTTTCCGATGTTGATACTACGTCTACGACTTCAACGCCGGTAAATGCCACCGCTACGAATACAACAAAGTTTGCCGCAGATCCGTTTTCCGATATTCCGGCGAGCGTAAAGGGGACTACCGTCGAATACCTTATGTGCCGCCAGATAACCGATAACGATAAAGCTATCGTAAAGGGCTTTGAGCAGAAAACCGGCATAAAGGTAAAGCTTACGTATGCTGAATACGGCAGTTACGGTGAAACCGTTGCAAACAGGGTCGCGGCGGGTAACGCGCCTGATATTATCAACGGTGAGCGTGTTGCTTATCCTAACGCGCTTATCTCGCTTTGTGAGCCGCTTGACGTAAACACCTTCAAGCTTGAGGATAATTTCTGGGATTACGACAGTATGAGCGGCGGCAAGATACGCGGCAGTTACTACGGTGTAAATTCCAAAAAGTCGATTTATCACGACGCGCGTATGCTTATGATAAACGTTCCGCTGCTCAAAAAGATACTGGGCGCCGATTACGCTACGAAGTCGCCCCGTGCTCTCTGGAAAGCCGGCAAATGGAATTTAGAGGCGCTCTATGACCTTTGCACCACCATAAAGGATGCCGGTTATATGCCGCTTACCTATATTTCACAGTATGATTTTGCCTTGGCCTCCGGTCAGGACCTTGTAACCTTTAACGGAACAAAATTTGTATCTAATCTTTCCAACGCCGATTTGAGGAAATCTTGGGAATGGATAAGCAAATTCCTCAATACCGAGGGCTATCTTGAAACTTATAATCAGAACAACTTCCTTGCTCAAAAGGACGTTATGTTCATCAATACGATTTACAACTGCTACAACAAGAACAGTATTGCCGGCTGGGCAACGTTTGAAGTTGACGCGGTTCCCGTACCGGGACTTAAAGGCGTTACCAACGCTCCCTGTGATTTCAGGGTCTATGCTATCGCAAAGGGTGCTAAAAACAAGGTGGGCGCCGCGTATTTCCTGCGTTATCTGCTTGATAACGAAAACTATAACCCCTATGAAAAATCAGAGGCGGTCAACGCCAACGTTTGGGAAACCGCGGTTTATGTTTCACAAAAAATGCCTAAGACAATGGAGTTTTCATCGTCGCTCCTTAAGTATGTCAGCGATACCGCGGAAGGTCAGGTCAGAACTACGCTTCTTACCTCAAAGCAAATGTCAACCGCGTTTGCAAAAATTGAAAACCAGGTAGATAACGCCGTTAAGCGCGTTAATAAGGCGGTACTGAAAGTAGAATAATCAAACGTTATATGCGCCGGCGGATTTTCTCTGCCGGCGCATTTTATATCGCGGCTTCGCAGCACCCTACAAGGTCAATCCGAACGGCTGTTTCGTAGTGGCGGATATCAGCCGCCCGCTTTTATATCAACCATTAGCAGTTGACAATTCCAAAAAAAGTATATATAATTAAGTTGTAGGAATACGTTGCTTTTGCGGGGAATAATAATGAACGGTGTTAAGATTAAGTATTCAAAAGATGCATTAAAGTTTTTGTCAAGACTTGATAAAAAATCTGTAGAACGCATACGTTCTGCGATTGTCGGGCTTACCGATGATCCGCCTGTCGGAGATATAAAAACAATGCAGGGCTATAATGATGGCAGGTAGCGCCTTAGGGTCGGTTCATGGCGAGTTATTTTTCGCTATGAAAATGAAGAAACGATTAGAATTATTTTTGTGATCGATATCGGCAACCGTGGCGATATATATAAATAATCAGGAGGTGTCTTTATGTCGGGTATTACTGCAGAAGCCGCTCGTTTAATGGAAGCGTTACCTGAATCGGATAAAGTATTTGCGTATGAATTTATAAAAAAACTTGTCCTTGCGTGGGACCCGGATTTTACAAAAGTGACCGATGAGGAAGCAAAGCGGATCGAAGCCGCAGAAAAGAGCGGTTATATCGATGAGGAAAACATCGATTGGGAAAACATCGGAGTTAATTGAAAAATATGTCTTTGAGCGCCGGCGGAGATGATCCGCCGGCGTTATTCTATATCGGCAAATGCAATCTAAACGGCTGTATCGTAGGTGCGGATACTATCCGCCCGATTCATATTCGCGCCGTAGGCGCACCTACGGTCTGGCATCTGTTGTCTGTCATCTGATATCTGAATCTGCAGGGCGATTCACGAATCGCCCGTTTTATATATTTTTCCGTTGATTTTGCATAAGTTTTCGGCGATTTAACAATGGTTTTATTTTATACGTAAATTGTATAATCTATATGTAAAATTATGTAGGGGTATTATGCCCTTTACGAATTCCCGCAAAATACTAAAGTTATTGGAGGAATCATTTTATGAGAACAAAATCTGAAAAGCTGCTCGCGGTAGTAGTTACCGTCTGCGTGTTAGTTGCTATGTTGGCTATGCCTTCGGCAACCGCGACAAGCGTTTGGGACGGCAGCAGTGTTTCCGCGTCTCTTTCCGGCTCGGGCACGGCGGCGGATCCGTATCTTATTAAAAATGCTGCGGATCTTAAGTATTTTGCCGATAGTGTTAACGGCGGCACCGATTATTCGGGTAAGGTTATTTATCTTTTGGAAGATATAGACCTTGATAATCAGGCGTTTGCTCCTATCGGTAGTACGAGCGCCTATTTCCGCGGCCAGTTTGACGGTAAGAATCACACCGTTTCGGGCATTAACGTTTCAAACGCTCTCGGCACCGGCACCGGTTTCTTCGGCGCGCTTCATAATGGTTGGATAAAAAATCTCCACCTTGAAGGC
>JAFZIW010000026.1 GCA_017554125.1 Clostridia bacterium
GTATATATGCCTAAAAGTTCGTTTACCGAACTGATTGAACGTCAGGAAATCCTCGGTGAAAAGCCGGCAAAAAATCCGAGAAACGCGGCGGCGGGAACTTTACGCCAAAAGAACAGCGCCGTTGTTAAGGAACGTAAACTCGCAATTTTCATATTCAATATTCAAAGGATAGAGGGCAAAACCTTTGATTCGCATATAAAATCGCTCGATTTTTTGCGTTCTCTCGGTTTTTCCGTGCTTCCGAGTTATAAATCATGCACTGATATCGAAAGCGTCATAAACGAGATTTCTCGCATCGGTAACAGCCGCGGAGATCTTGAATTTGATATTGACGGCGCGGTCGTTAAGGTTGATAATCTAACTTACCGTACCGAACTCGGCAGCACCGTGAAGTTTCCGAAATGGGCGGTAGCTTTTAAGTATCCGCCGGAGGAGAAGGAAACCGTACTGCGCGATATTGAAATAAACGTAGGCAGAACCGGCGCGCTAACGCCGACCGCTGTATTTGACCCGGTTGAACTCGCCGGCACAACCGTCAGTCGCGCAGTGCTGCATAATGAAGATTTTATAAATGAAAAAGCAATAGGTATCGGCGATACGATTATAGTGCGAAAAGCCGGCGAAATCATACCGGAGGTTGTATCGGTAAGCCGTCACTCGGCGGATTCCGAAGTCTTTAAGATGCCTCAATTTTGTCCTTCTTGCGGCGCGCCGGTTTTCCGTGAGGAAGGGGAGGCGGTCATTTACTGTACCAATGCCGAATGTCCCGCGCAAATTCTAAGACATCTGATTCACTTTACCTCACGCGATGCGATGGATATTGAGGGTTTAGGTCCCGCCATGCTCGAACAATTGGTGAGCGCCGGGCTGATTAACGGTATTGTTGATATTTACAACCTCGATTTCGACTCGGTAGTAAAACTTGACCGCGTCGGAATTAAATCAGCCGAAAACCTTAAAGCCGCTATTGAAAAATCAAAGCAGAATGATTTATCTAAACTTATAACCGCACTCGGTATCAGGCATATCGGCGCGGGAGCCGCAAAACTCTTGACCGATAATTACGACAGTATTGATGAAATAATGACCGCAAGCAGGGAAGACCTCGAATCAATTCAAGGGTTTGGCAGTGTGCTTGCGGAATCGGCTGTTGAGTTTTTCTCGTTAAGTGAAACAAAAGAAATGATTTCAGAATTAAAGCGACATGGCGTTAATACGGAAACAATAAAAACCGCTGTTGGCGACCGTTTTGCCGGTCTTACGTTCGTACTTACCGGCACTCTTCCCACGCTTACTCGAAACCAGGCAAGCGAGATTATAGAATCACTCGGCGGCAAGGTGTCTTCTTCGGTATCTAAGAAGACAGATTACGTATTAGCCGGCGAAGAGGCGGGCAGCAAGCTAGACAAGGCAAACGCTCTCGGAATTGCGGTCATTGATGAAAACGAATTCAGAAAGATGACCGAGTAGTTTGCTCAAAGTCAAATTAAAACGCGTAGGTGATTTACCTACGCGTTTTTGTGTTGCTCTAAATATTCCAAAATTTTCGGTATCTCGCTTGAAACATAATACAAATCAAGGTCGTCGTTTGCGATAAAGTGTTTATCCGTACTGTTTTGAAGCAAAGCAATCAAATTATCGTAAAAGCCGTCTACGTTAAATATTATCAGCGGTTTATCAAGTATTTTCAACTGTTTAAGCGACATAGTCTCAAAGAACTCATCCATTGTGCCGATACCGCCGGGCGTAACAATAATCGCGTCTGCCATTTCTTCAAGTTTTTCTTTTCTTGAACGCATATCAGTCGTATAAATCATTTCGGTGCATTCGTCAAAGAGAACACCGTCAACATTAAAAAACTCGGGCGATATACCGATTATTTTACCGCCGAATTTCTTCATTCCGCGCGCAACCGCGCCCATCATGCCGCAGGCGCCGCCACCGAATACCAACGTATGTCCGGCGAGCGCAAGCTCTTTACCTAAAACCTCACCGGCATTACGATAGGCTATATCAATTTCATCCTGTGCGGAACCGTAAATACAAATATTCATAAATACTCCTTAAAATCAATTTCTTTACCGTTAAGATGTGCGCTTATAAGAGCTTCTCCGCGGTATTCGAGGCGCAACGAAAAGAACGGCAAATCTTCATTTTCAATAAGCCGGAGGAAAATTTTATCGCCTTCCCATATCGGCAGGGAATAGACCTTATCTATATCGACCCAGACAAGCTCGCCTTCGTCACATTCTTTAATTTGACCGGTGTAATCACTTGCTGTGAATACGTGCATCAGTTCGCTTTCCCAAACATCGGAAACAAATGTGACGACACAGCGGTATTTTGCATCGTTCAGTATAAGACCGGTTTCTTCAAAAACCTCACGTGCATTGCATTGCTCGGGGCTTTCGGTTTCTTCAAATTTTCCGCCGATTCCTACC
This sequence comes from Clostridia bacterium, assembly GCA_017554125.1. GTDB lineage: Bacteria > Bacillota > Clostridia > Oscillospirales > Acutalibacteraceae > UBA737. Next base: position 2,442 of record JAFZIW010000026.1, read on the forward strand.
CACTTGTCGCGGTTAAGGTCATTTTCTTTTTTGACGCGGTGAAGCATCAAATACTTGCCGTCTTTTTCGATATGACAAAGCGTTGTGTTAAGCATTCGTTTTCCTCTTACTCCGGTATAGCGGCGGTACTGTCGCTGTTAATGTAGAAGTATTTTTCCTGACGGTTCTTTTTATCAAAAACCAAATTGTATTGGATTTTTTCATACTGACTCAGCGTTTCGGTATATTCCGTTTCATCACCGAGGCGGTAATAATTATTTTGATTATCAATATATCCTACAGAATCGACGACCGGCAAGGTTTCCGAAAGATTCAAGAGATATTTATCATAGTCGGTCATTTTAAGACCGGCAACTTTCAAAAGATAACTTGCAAGATAGTTTGAACTTAGCTTATCAACAAACTTTTCTTCTATATCATAATTTGCCCATATAAAAAACGGAGTAATATGCCGTTGCTGTACCTGTTCAAGGGACAAATCATTCAAACTGTCAACACCCATAATTTCCGAAATAAATTCAGGTTCAACGGTGGGATGATGATCACCGAACATACATATCAGCGTCGGTTCCTCGACGTTTTTGAAGTAATTTATCAATTCAGCGAAAGCGTCATCGCTCGCCTTAATAAGCGACAGATATTTGCTGGCTTTCGTATAGTATGTATTCGCCGAGGTAATTGAAATACATTCGTCAAAATTTGCGGCGTTTATCGTATAACCGCCGTGATTCTGCATTGTTACGTTGAATGTAAAATAGGGTTTTGACTTATCCCGCTTTTCATAATCGTCGATAATGAGTTTATAATTGTAAGAATCGCTGACATACTGCCTTATCAGCATATTGCTTCGGTCCGGGTAATTCTCTTCAATCAGCGCCTGAAAATAATCCGGGTCGTTGTTGCCGTTGTCCGAAAAGTCTTTTAGGATGGAGATATCAATAAGGTTTTCAAGACTGACAAATCGGTCAAAACCCATAAAGTTATATACACTTGTACGGTTCCAACCGGAAGCATAATAAGGATGTAAAGCCATTGAAGAATAGCCTTGTGCCTTTAGGGTCGAAACAAGGGAAGGCATATTATCCTTAATATAAAGCATATACGCGTTACTGCCGGAAGGAAGAAAGGCAACGGAGGCGCCGGTCAAAAATTCAAATTCGGTATTTGAAGTTCCCGCACCGACTACAGGCACATACAAATTACCTTTAATTGTATTTTCGGTAAGACTGTGCATAAACGGCATATAATCCATATTTGTTTGAAAATCGCCGAGTATTTTTAAGTCAGCCAAAGACTCGTTCATTATACAGATAATATTCGGTGCGGATTCCGACGGTGTAACCGTTTGAGTTTTATTGTCATCGACGTCTTTGAAATAATCGCCGATTTCATTGGCGTTATAGCCTTTTGGGGCGGATACGAAAAGATATTTAGTATTGCCGACAAAGGAAAAAGCAAATCCGTAATTCTTGTAGCCGCGCGACTGATTCCAAAAGTCCGGCTTAACACCCGCTTTTACAAACACCGAGGTAAAATAGAATAGTACAATCACCGTACCGGCGAATAAACCCATAAAGCCGCGCAAAGCAATTTTGAATGCCGGTTTGAATTCCGGAGTTTTAATCTTAACGCCAAGTATTACAAGAATAATCATAACATAGGATGCAAGAATCACATTATAAAGCAAATGGAATTTATAGGTACCGGCAACGTTCATAGCGGTTTTTATGCCTAAAAAATCCATAGGCAAAAACGGCGTTCCTCTGAAATCAAGAAGATAGGCATGCGTCAACGCAAGCCCGTACATAACTGGATTTATTGCAAAAATTGCAAATCTGATACTGCCGCTTAACGCAAAAAATAAAAAGTAAAGTATGATAAACAGAGCATAGTTTGCAAAGAAACCGAGGTAGGTCATATCATATATGAACACGCCGTTAAGCGCTTCGGTCATTGTAATAGAGAGAATCGGAAGCAAAAAAATCAAAATTATGCTGAAAATTCGGCGGTGCTTTTCGCTTTTTATTTCTACCGTGTAAGCACAGATAACGCCGATAAGAATCGGCAACATAAACGCCAGGGCAAGTAAAATCCATCTTGAATAATTGTTAATTGACGTAAAAGATGAACTGCTGACTAAAGTCAAAACAGTCAGGATAACGGCAATAACGGCGCCGGTAATTGTACCGGACTTACTTCTTTTAATAACGATATTATCAGCGAGCCATTCGCGCAGACCGATATAAAAGCTTTTGAAATCCCCGTTTTTTAAGGAACTTAGCATATTTCCCATAGACATCTCTTTCCGAAATTCATTAGACTAATTATACCACAAATTATTGAATTTACAACAATAAATTAAAAGGCGACAAATTTCAGATTTCAGATTACAGATTTCAGACTATAGGTCGGTAAAGCCGCGATATAAATTATGCGGTGGGCGAAAGCCCACCGCACCTGTTGTCTGACATCTGACATCCGCTGTCTGATATCGGTTTTCTGATTTTGCAGGAGAAAAATCAGAAAATCTCAACGTCCCAATCGGAGAGATACTGGAAGAGGCGGGTCAGGTCTTTGTTATTAACCGAGCCGTCGCCGTTTACATCAAGTGCCGCATCGTTTACCTCGACGTCCCAGTCGGAGAGATACTGGAAAAGTCTCGTCAAGTCCTTGTTGTTTACGGCGCCGTCACCGTTGATATCTCCGGGTATATAGTCACCCGAAAGCTTTGTTATATCTTCCTCTTTTGTATAAAGCCCGCATACGGTACATTCTTTATGACGGTGGCCGCCCGCTTCGGTTGTTGCGGGAATATCAATAATCCATTCACTTTCCGTATGTGCCGCTTTGTAAATCTCTTCTTGGCATACAGAGCACACCTTCCAGTGATATGTTTCGTCATATGCCCAATTAACGGCTGTGTGTCCGTTAGCATCAACATAATCGGCAATATAGGTATCATTACAAACGGAGCAAGTATAAGTCGTGTAACCTTTTTCGGTACAGGTGGGTTTGGTAACCGCAGGAGAATAATTATGGTCATGGTCAAAACTTTCCATACCTCCGGTATAATCGCCGCTGTCGGCGGCAGCAGTGAAGTTAATCATTAAAAACGAAACAAAAAGGAATAATGAAAGAACTGTCGCTGAAATTCTGACTGTTTTCCTCATGAAACCGACCTCCGATTCATAAATGAATTGAGTAAAATAAGACCCGAAAGTTTACA
>JAFZIW010000027.1 GCA_017554125.1 Clostridia bacterium
CAAACTCTTGATAATCTTTTAATTCCTTTTCGGATTCTAAAACAAATATTGCGCCAATGGAGCTTATGTCTCCATTGGCGCAATATGTATGATACTCCTTCAAAAAGTATTCAATCATGTTTAAAATGTATTCTTTTACAAAAGAGTCTTTAATACTTTTTGTATCGCTGATTCTTACAATACTAATCATCTTTTTACCTTCTTTTTCATAAGTGGTGTACTGCCAATGTATAGCGAGATACCGCTCGCACATCCAGACAAAAACGCTTCAATTAGTATCGAGTTTGCAAATAACGATATTATCATTTAGTTTTCCTCCTTCTGTTTGTGTATTTTTCTATCCGCAAAAATCAGCAATGCAAATGTAATCAAAAAGCCACTGATAAAAGATATATTTTTCAAGTTCTCACTTCCTTTTAATCAAAAATATATAAAAATCTGCCATCAGCGGTGTTTGCTGATGGCAGAAAGCATTTGTATTGTCTTTTAGAAAAACAATCAAAAATAGCAATATTGTTGACTAAGTATTCTTTTTTATGATAAATCAAGCGTTTGTAAAAGCAAACTCCCATCACCAAAAGATGATGAGGAGAATACTCTAACAATTAGATTTTGCTTAAAAGGTCTGCTTTTTTTGCATTGAACTCTTCATCGCTAATTATACCTGCTTCTTTTAATTTATTGAGTTTTTCAAGTTGTGCCAACGGATCTTCAGCCGCTTGCTGAACAACAACTTGCGGCTTTGAAGCGGCATCTTTTGCGGCTTTCCTGTATTCATGGTATACTGCAACAATTCTTTCTGCCTCAACCTTATAAAGCGTTTTTATTTTATTCTTTGCTCCTGCAACGCTGAAATATAAATCACAGGTCTTTGTAGCTGCTGTAACGGCAGTATCAATGATATATCCTGTTAAGCTGTCACTATTTGAATTTTGCTCTGTGCTCGCAGAAGTAATATCTTCATAATAAAACTGATTCACATTACTTGTCGCACCGAACGCTTCACGGTCTAAAACAATGATTTGCTTGTTTGTGCAAACTATGTAGTCCTTTGCCGCTAACGAATCCAAACCCCAGGCGAAATATACGAATTGTTCGTCATCATATACCATATACTTTTTAAGCTCCGAAGCGATTTTTGAGCCGATTTTCTCTTTAATCAACGCATCAACTTCTTCATCGGTTATCTTAAACGCCTTGTTTCTGATACGGTTGAAATAATCTGTAAGCGAAATAAAATCTTCTGTGATTACTTTTGTGCTCTTGAATTCTCCAAGAGTATAACCGTCGCATTTGACAAATGATTTCTCATCACCCAATTCAAAGGTCAATTCACTGATTTCTTCATTTGATACTTTACCTTTTACCTGATATTTCGGATTCTCTTCTAATGCAAGGACAAAATAAAGAGCTTTATCAGTTATAAAAATCAGTTGTTTGTTTTCCGCTTTTATCAAAAGAACAGCCGTTTCCGAATCATCATAATCTTCTATAACGGACACAACTTTTTCAAGCTCTTTTCCGTCTATATACGGATACATATAAACCTTACTGAGCGCAACGCTTTTTGCGGGCATCAAAAGCTTGTCATAAAAGTCCTTTGTAAAACTTAACAAAGTATCCTTTTCCACTCCAGAAAATAACGAACCGTTGTTCTCATTTGAAATAATGGTGTTTATTATTTCCTGTTTCTTTGCTTCGGCTTTTTGCTTCATTTCGGCTTCAAACGCTTCTTTTTCCGCTCTTTTTTGCTCTGCGGAAGCTTTTGCGCTTTCTACCGCACCTTTTGCCTTTTCTGTCGCTGAATTAACAGCATTGTTTAACTTGTCTAAAAATCCCATTTTTACCTACTCCTTAATTAAAAAAATATTAGAATAATCAGCAATATTCCTGCCACTATAGATATTGAACTTCCTATACGCTCTTTAAATGCCTTTTTTGCAAATTCTTTGAAGGAAATTTTTTCCTTATTGTACAGCGTTACTAAGTCAATCAAAGCAACAACAAAACTTACTATGATTAGAAGCATTGGAAATTCAACGGCTTCTGTGAAAAAGAACAGAAAATATCCAATAGCAGCAGCTACTAAAGCCATAATGCTCAACATTTGCTACACCTCCTCTTGCATATATGGCAGTTTTGTAAAAAATCAAAGTTAATAGGGCTACATCATAAAAGAAACTAACACCTGATTGACTCAATCACCACTGTCAATATGGTCTTTAAGTATCTTCCTTACCCATTTTTCGGTGTAACCGTATTTAGTGGCAAGTTCACGTACATTGTGACCGTCATATTCATCAATAATTTGGTTGATAATAAACTGTCTACTGAACAACTCAACAGGGAAGAATATTTGTGTGCCTCTGTATTTCGCGTGTAGTTTTAATACATCGTCAATACCGAGGATTGCGGCAAGTTCACTGTATGCGCCATTCAAATATTCGCCTTTTAAATTACTTTTATCAATCGCCATGATGATACTCCTCATCCGATTTTCTCCTTTCAAAGTATTATATAATACCGCTATGGAACTTCATAGCGGCTATGGTCAGGGGAAGTGTTCCTTGAAAAATTCCAAAAAATGACAAAAACTCCAAATATTCTCTTAATTATATGCCTTGCTTCAATTTCCCGATTTTAATATAGTACCTACTTTTGTAATGAGATTTCAAAGTGGGAAAAATGCCGAAAAGTCAGAACTTAAACTTTTTAGAACATAAAAAAACACCGCGCTCTCTTTTGTGTAAAGAAATTGCGGTTGTTTTTTCAGTGAAATACTCTTGAAAAGAAAATTCCCAGAGACATAAATCTCTGGGAAACTGCTTGGAGTGTGCATAACGCAGTGGAATTGATATTATTACAGGTGGTTACAATACAAAGCATTGAGATTCGGCGCTGTAACTTTATTTTTATAATCTACTTGCTATTTATTGCTTGTATGATTTCCTCATCAATAAGCCGCAGAAAAAAGATATTTACTTTTTGCGACTTTACAATGGCACGGACTGTCTCCACCATGAAAAAGCAGTGATTTGTCTACCAAATCACTGCTTTTTCAACTAAATCCGTCCTTGCGGACGGGAAAATGCTTTTTACCAGTAACCTAATGACTGTCCCTGAACGTGAAGCAGGTGCGCTAAAAGGTCATAGCCCTTGGCGTTAAGGTGAACGTCGGGGTTGTTGGGATAATAGAGGAGCGACGGCGGCACTTCACCGTTTGCGATATATTGGTTATCGGTCTCGGTGGGTGTTATGCCTTCATAAGCCAGTCCGTCACCTATCGCGGATAAACGGAAGCTTACGCAATGGTCGCCGAACGCTTCTCTGAACGGAGTATCGCAGTAGTCGTTCCAGAACGGGATGATAATAAGGAAGTTATTTGAACCGTGCTTATCAACCATTGCTTTATACTGCGCTACAAGGTCGTTTGCCGAGGTGTAAACGCCGTTTGCGCCGATAAGATAGATATCGCACTCATCCTGCTTTGTATAACTGTTAAAGGTTACCGGCGTACCCGCGGGTATAGTAAGCGCGCCGCTTGTATTACTGCGCTTTAAGTGGATATTGCAGGAGCGCGGGCTCCAGGTAAAGTCGGTCATAATAACCTCGTAGGTATTGCCGCCCACCGTAACGTTGTTTATAGACCTTTCGTTACCGAGCCGCGCGGTCAAATCAATATGATCGCCTTTAAGGGTTATAAATCCGTTATCGGAGTTATTGCCTATCTGCACCTGAGCCGTTCCGGACGGGAAAGTGATTTCCTTTGAGGTAACAAGGGAGAGTGCGCCCTGCCGCGCCATTATGGTAAACGACCTTTCGCCCGGGTCACCGCAGTTTACAACGGTATAACCGCTGCCGAGCTTGCCGCTGAGGTTTCCGGGATATGTCTTAGCCGGACTTGATTCATAACCCATACCCTGGGTGATACTGTCACCGTAGCAGGCAACGGTGTTTATGGAACTGTAAATACCGCCGTTTGTCTGCTCGCCCAAAACGTTATAGTTATAAACGTTATTTATAAGATTCTTTTTAAGCTTTACCAAGTCACATATATTCTTAATACCGTCCGCCTTTGGATCATAGAACCTGCTGCCGGTATCGTTAAACGGATTATATCCGTTTTCGCCGCCTAAAAGCGCGTTTATCATGTGCCTCATTTTTATTTCATTGGTATAGTTATCAAAGATGTGGCCGGTTGTTTTTATAACCTTTGAATACGTAGCTTCATTTGAAGCGCTGTTATAATCAAGATTGCCTACCCAACCAATCGCAATATTATTCTTCTGACAGTCACAGTTTGAATCGTTCTTTGCAATCGAGAAAGCATATTCGTCGCCCGGCAATTCAACGCCATAATACTTATCGTCAAGGCAGGGGTTAAGGCTCATGGCAAGGTTTGCACCTACTAAATTGCCGCCTTCTACAACGTATATCCGTATATTTGATATGCGGAAAGACTTTGCATAGGAGTTGCCGTTCAGCGCAAAGCGGATACTGCTGTTTGCCGAGCTTTGATCGGTGTATTGCTTTGTGCTCGCCGTGGTGGTGATAGTATATACCGCCTGGAATTTGTTTACGCTTATTCTCGAATTCTTTACGGCGGTAACCGAGTTATCCTTTGAAAGTATATATGCGTTTACGGTATCATCGTTATCACAATAATAATCGTATATGAGCCGGTATGTTTTGCTTGCGGCAAAATGGAAATCAAACTGGGGCTTATAAACGTCGCCGCCTTTGAATTCGTAAACGTTTTCAAGGCTCATATTTTCATCATCGGTAAAGAAACCGTCCGGTATATCAAGAAGGTATACGCCGGGATAGGTCATAACCTGATTAAGTTCCCAGCCGCTGAACACTTCGTTCTTTGTGCTTTCGGTCACCTTGCCCGGTGTGCCTAAATGGAAATCGCCGTTGGGAATAAGGTTGGAGCCCTCAAGGTTTCCGCCCGAAACCTTATAAAGCGAAGCATTCGCAAAGAACACAGTACCGTTTCTGCGAAGCGGCCACTTCTGACCTAAATAGATCTTAAAGTTATTAGTGTTTATTTTCGCGTATTCCGGTAAGGTAAACCGAAGAGTATAATGTGTTCCCGTGTCAGTCTGTGTAGCACCAATATCGGTATAATAATCAATGTTTTCAAAGCCCGAAGTGGTGTTTGAAATCTGCGGTTTATAAAGCGCGTTTACACCGCCGCAAGCGCGGTAATCTATATCAAACTGATATGTATTGCCGCGGGTAAGTTCTGTTTGCCAGCAAAGCGCCTGCTGATTGTTTCCGTAACCGCCGAGACGCAGCATACGCGGTTTTTCGGTAACCGCTTCACCTTCAAAGTAACCGTTCGGTATATCCGCAAGCGAAACTATGGAAGAAAGATCCACTTTGCTCCATGTCCCTATCGGTGCGTTCATAATGGAAGCAGTCGAGTGGTCCGCCCATTCGGTGCCTATCTGCGTGCAACCCGAATACTTATAGCCGCTCGAAAAATCAACCGTTTTATCGGTGATCGGCGTGCAGAGGTTTTCGCCTGTGTAGGTGCCCGCCGCCGGGTCGTCAGCCGCATATATTTCGGGGTCGGTGAAAGCAAATCTCGTGTCATAAGCGGTATCGGTAACGCCCGGGTTCTGACCGGAAGTAGGTATATAGTTTCCGAGCATTATCGCCGTATGAGCGCCGGTAGCCGCGTTATAATACTTAAGCTGGTCATAATCATAAGGGTCGGCGCGGAACATAAAGAACGCCGCGGTATAGGTGCAGGTCGCAGGATCGTAATTCACCCATTTTGTCACCACACCGTCTTTTGCCGTCTGACTCGTTCTGTCACCCGGATAGAAGGTGCCCGTGCCGCCCCAGTATGACGTTCTGTATCCGGTGATAAACGGAATACTGCCGCCCGCGGACAGCTTCATTTTACATTTGAAAATAAAGTATTTGTCGCCTACCCAGCCGTCGTTATCCATCGTGATAAACGCACCGGCAATTTTATTGCTTGAGGTGCCTACGACAATCATTTTCTTGGTCGCGGAAACGCTTGCAAGCTCTTTTGACGCGAATTCGTCACTGTAATTCTTGCCATGCGCAGCGCAGGACCAGTATTCAAGCGTCGTATCGGTAGCCGCGTGATGGTTGAGCGTGCAAGAGTTACGGTTACACTCGTTATCGTTTATAAGAGATACGTTCTGAACAGCGCCTTCAACCGAGAACTTGCCCAGCGGAGCATTACGCATTCCTACATTAAGCGTACCGTTAAGATATTCTTTATCGCCCCACGGATACATAAATTTGTATGACGTTACGGCGTCACAGTTGGCTTTACTCATTTTGGGCGCCTGGTTTGCGCCGCCGAATAACGCGGTATCGCTTTCGCCCATACCGTAAACCGTGAATTTTATATCGCTTATTATAAACGAAGTATCTGTAGCGCAGGCGTCAAAACCGTCGGTAGTATGCTCGGCAAGACCTATTGTAATATAGGTGCTGATGCCGGTGCGCGAAAGCTGTTTATAATAACCGCTTTCAATCTTAATAACGGCTTCATAGGCGCCGGTTGTGGCATTATATGAAGAAGTTACGTAACTGCTTGCCGCCGAACCCTCGCTCATAGGTCCGCAGTTGTTGTTATACGCTCTGCCTGTTGAAGGAACCGGCTCGCCTTGCCGCGGTTCTTGTGCCTCTGAAGTAACGTAAGAATACGCATAGCATTTGCCCACTATCGGCTGACCGGTGCCCGAAAGGCGCTTTGCTTTAAGTGAAACCTTCAGCTTAAAATTGCCGTTATCCTCGGTAAGGTTGGTCCAACTCGTGCCGGATGCCCCGTCATAAGCAGAAAAATACTTATGTATGTTAAGAGGTATAAAGATATTGGCGTCTGCCGCTTTAGGATAGTTGCCAACCGAAGTTGCCGGATCGTTTGTATCGCCCGCGTGAGATTTGATAACAAACGCCTTTTTGGCGGTATCGTTATCTATAACGCTATAGCAGGTGCCTACCTTTTCAAACTTCTTATCGCCGAAATCAGAGCAGGTGTAATACTCTATCTCATAATCGGTTTCAGCGTGTTTTGTGTAGGTATGAGTACCGCCGTCAAATATATCGTCGGCAACCGTTACCTGTCTTACCGTATCTTCATCGGTAGAATACGCGCTCCACTTGCCTACCTCGGCGTTAAACGCGTGGTTATGCGCGTTATTATAAGCACCCTTTTTGTTGGCGCTTACAAAGGAATAAAGCTTGCCTTCGTCAAAGTTATCAACGCTCGGAGCAAGATCGGTACCCACAACGCCGCCCGAGCCGCCGGAAATACTGGTAAGCGTCAAATGAGCGTCGGTCATTATAAACTCGGTGGAAAAATCGTATTTACCGGAAAGCGGCATATGATTATCATCGTCATGCGCCATATTACCGATATGAAGAACGCCCCACTTGGTAACACTGCCTTCCGCCGTATAGCGGGTTTGAGTCTCGCCGTTCCAGTAGTCGCCCTTAAAGCAGTTACCGTCACCGGGAATGTCCTTAAAGGTTACTGTGCAGTGGAAAATGCCGTCGCTGTCGATATATGAATTGTCGTTATCACACCAGGACACCATATTTCTTACCGTTTTGTTGGTGTTTGAGTCACTGGGGTTTACGGCTCGATATATGCCGAGATAAGGCTTTGTTCCGCTTATCATTTTTATCTTAGCGGTAAACTCAGCCACAGTATTATCACTGTACGTGCCGTCCCTTACAAGCGGGAAAATCACCTGCGAAGGCACCTGACTGTACCTCTCTGACGGTCCTACCCAAATTGCCTTGGTAGTCGCCGTGTTGCTAATCGCCGATACGCCGACGGGTGCTGACAAAGTCAGCACAAAAAAGCAGGTGAATACCATAATAAGTGATAAAAGCGCGGTTAATAATCTTTTTCCTTTCATTCTATACCACCTCAAACACAGTTTCAGATATTTTTTATATTATAACATAAAATTTTATATGAAAAAATAGCAGAATAGTCACATTTTTTTATATTTTAGGCAAAAATCCTTAAAAAATGCCACGATTGACTAATGTCATCTTTTTTATTATAATATAAACAAATTGCAAAAACAAGCAAGTTTTTACATGAAATTTTATGTTTTAGTCAGGTGAGATATATGAGATTGACGAGTATCAGTTTTTTCAGGTGGTTTAGTCTTGACGATTCATATAATTTTGAAGGGCATAATCACGATTCTTACGAAGCAAATATCGTAATCAGCGGCAATATGGAAGTGACGGTGGAAGGAAAAATCATAAATCTTTCAAGCGGCGATATTCTTTTCTGGTCGCCCGATATGTTTCACCGCAATAAGGTCGGCAGTGAAAAGCACGTTGAGTTTGTATCCGTACACTTTAATTTTGACGAAAAACCGTCAGTGGAAAAAGAACTTGTCTTTCACCATTTCGGTCGGGATAAAATGCCCCTTGTAAATATGTTTATAAGCGAAGCTGAAAAGAGCGGCTACTTAGAAGGTTCGGCGGCGATACCGCTTCTTGAAGCGATAATTCTTATAAGTCGTAAAAGCTCCGATACGCCTCACTTTTTTAATGACAGTTCGGCGCAGACATACGGTAAAATCATTAAAGTTATGGACGATAACTCGGTTGCAACGATACCGTCTATATCCGAAATGGCGCGCATTTGCGGAGTTTGTGAAACGACCCTTAAAAACTCCTTCAAGAAGCACACCGGAAAAAGCATAAAAAGGTATTATAACGATTTAAGAATTCAATACGCTAAAGATATGCTGCTTGAAGGACAGAACGCAAGCCAGGTGGCGGAAAATTTACAGTTTTCCTCAATTTCGTATTTTTCACAGTTTTTTAAGAAAAATACAGGGCTTACCGTCAGAGAATTTTTATCACATTATAAATAGTTTCTTTCAGGTGTTCTTTCAATGATATCTGTTCCGTTCGGTCACGGGTGATATACCACGCGGGTACGGGAAATAAATTTCATATACAAAGTCACAGTTGAAAAAATTAAACCGATATGCTATAATGAGTACGGCAGATTTTACCAACCGGTCACCATAAATAAATCAGGAG
>JAFZIW010000028.1 GCA_017554125.1 Clostridia bacterium
ATATAAAGCCCGCCTACCGCCTTTATTCCCCGCGTTTGCGCCTCGATTACCAAACGGGTTTTAAGGGGGTTGTATATTACGTCGACAACCGCGTTGAGCCGAGAAAAGAAAGTGAGGTCTATCGGCGTATCGCCGGCTGACGGAAACATACCGCAAGGGGTGGTGTTAATAATAACGTCGGCGTCGTTTTGCGAGCTTAACGCTTCACCGTAAGTTATAAAGCCTTCTTTTTCGGCGCGGGAGACACGAATCACGCTCTTTGCGCCCATACTGTTTGCCACGTAAAGCGCGGTTTTTGACGTCCCCCCGCTTCCGAGAATCAATACCTTTTTACCGCTGATTTCAATACCGTTTTTCTTTATAAGGGCGGTAAGTCCCTCTGCGTCGGTATTGTAGCCGTAAAGCTTTCCGCCCCGGTTTACGACGGTGTTTACCGCGCCTATTTGCGCCGCCGCGGTATCAATTTCATCCAAAAACTTTATAACTTCGGTTTTATACGGCACTGTTACGTTCAAACCGCAAAAATCGCGCTCAGTAAAAAAGGTTTCAAGTTTTTGCGGCTCTATTTCTGTAAGCGTATAATCATAATCAGCCAGTCTGCCGTGTATTTCCTTTGAAAAACTATGAGAAAGCTTTTCGCCTATCAGTCCGTAAAGCATATTACGCCAACCAATCCGTGCCGAAACGCACCGCCAGAATATCCGCCAAAGTCAGCGCGGTCACGGAATCTATCACCACTCTTGCCCTGTGTGCAATGCAGGGGTCGTGTCTCCCCGCGGCGGTTATATTTTCTTCGGTCATACTCTTCATATCTACCGATTTTTGCTCTTTCGATATTGTAGGCGTCGGTTTTACGGCGCACCTGAATACTATCGGCAAACCGCTCGCAATACCGCCGAGAATACCGCCGTTATTATTGGTCATTGTCCTGATTTCGCCGTTTGTTACAACAAACGGGTCGTTGGCAATACTGCCTTTCATATCCGAAAAACCGAATCCCGCGCCGAACTCTATCGCTTTAATTGCCGGAACGCTGAATACCGCATGAGATATTTTCCCCTCAACGGTATCAAACCAAGGCTCGCCCGCCCCGGCGGGCATACCGCAAACCGCGGTTTCAAGAATCGCGCCGATACTGTCGCCTTCCCTCGCAGCTTCAATGATTTTTTCGCGCATTTCCGCTTCAGCCTTCGTATCGAGCGTTGCAAACGAAGCGTCGGAAAGATAAGAAATATCTTGCTTAAAATCGGTGAAATCTCTGTCGGAAACACCGCCGAGCCGCTTGATATGCGTACCTATAAAAATGCCTTTTCGGTTGAGCGCGGGTATTACGATAGCCGCCGCCGCGACTATCGCCGCGGTTATTCTTCCGCTGAAATGACCGCCGCCCGCCTTTGCCTCAAAGCCGTGATACTTCTGCCGCGCGGTAAAATCGGCGTGTGAAGGGCGCGCAATATCGCCGAAAAGCGCATAGTCTTCCGACTTTACGTCTGAGTTTTCTATCGTGATACAAATCGGTGTGCCGCAGGTATATCCGTTTGATACGCCGCTCAGTATCCGGAATTTATCCGGCTCTTTGCGTGAAGTGGATATATCGCCGGCAGGACGCCTCAAAAGCAACTGTTTTTCAATAAAGGCTTCATCCACCTTTATTCCGGGGGCAATGCCGTCAAGCACCGCGCCTATCGCCTCGCCGTGACTTTCGCCGAAAAGGGTTACGGTCAAGCTGTCGCCGAATGTGTTTTTCATTTCTGCCAATTCCTTTCTATTTCCCGTAAAAAAGTATCGGTATTCTTGCAGTCAAACCTATAACTGCCTATTTCATCAACGAAAACGGTCGTGATGCTGTTGCCGGATGCCTTTTTGTCATGAAGCACCGCATGCTCTATTTTCATAAAATCAACCGCCGCACCGGTGGGTAGGTCGAGCTTTTTCAGTGCTGATTCTATGCGCTTTTTCACGCTTACCGAACACATATAAAGCATTCCGATTCCCACGCATTCGCCGTGTAACAGACCGGAATCCGCGCTCTCTATCGCGTGACCTAACGTATGACCGAAATTGAGTACGCGGCGAAGTCCCGCCTCATATTCGTCCGCCTCGATAACCTTCTTTTTGATGCTTACCGATTTCTTTATAACTTCTTCAAGACAATTTTTCGCTTCGCCGTTTTCAAACACGGCAAAAAGCCCGGCGTCAAACGTTGCTGAAATTTTCAGTGCCTCGGCAAGTCCGTTTGAAATCTGACGGTCATCCAACGTGGAAAGCGTATCAGCATCGATTAAAACACGCTTTGGCGGATAAAACGCGCCGACGGTATTCTTATATCCGCCGAAATCTATCGCGGTTTTACCGCCTATCGTCGAATCGACCTGAGAAAGCACGGTCGTCGGAATATTGTAAAAATCAATGCCGCGCATATAGGTCGCCGCGGCAAAACCCGCCATATCGCCGACAACGCCGCCGCCAACCGCGACAACGCAGTCGCTTCGGGTAAAATCGGCGCCGAGAAGCGCTTCAAGAATCTTTACATAGTTTTCAAAGCTCTTCGATTTCTCACCCTCAGGTATTACCAAAACAAGCGATTCTTTTGCCGCGTCGGCAACCGTGTTCGCATACTCGCCCGGTACGCCGCTATCGGTAATAACCAGGACTTTACGGTCAAGATTAAAATACTCACTTGCCTTTTTCAAAGCGCCGCGTTCAATAATTATATCGTAACCGCCGAGCGCCGTCTTAACAGGTATTGTCATAAATTTGCCTCTTATATATGAATTTCCTTTTCAAAGCTTCCGAGCACTTTTATATCGGAACAGCAGCTTTTAAGCGATGTAAGCATTGCTTTACCCTTTTCGCCGTTGATATTACCTTCACCCTCGGCGTAGAAGTAATAATTCCACACAAGCTCCTTTGTCGGTCTGCTTTTAAGCGCTCGCAGGTTAAAACCGTATTCACCGATAAGCGCCACCGCTTTAGCGAGCGAGCCGGCGGAGTTTTTCACTGTAAAGAGCAGTATAAATCTGTTATCCGATTTTGAGGGCGCTTTTGCCGCGCGGGTGAAAACCGCAAATCGGGTCGTATTGGTCGAACCGGCGTTAATATGCTTTTCGAGAATTTGAAGACCGAATTCTTCCGCGGCAAAGGCACTTCCTATCGCCGCGATATCGGTGCGCTTTTCTTCGCTTACGTGCCTTGCGGCGACGGCGGTGTTTACCGCTTCAACCGTTTCAAAATTATGCTCCCTTATATAATCCGCGCATTGACTGAGCGCCTGAGGATGACTTATCACCGTCTTTATACCGCCGATATCTGCGCCTTTTACGGCGAGCAGATTCTGAACAATTTCGGTTTCGTAAACGCCGTTTACAAACAGCGGACCGAAAAAGCACAAATCCATTACGGTACCCACGTCGCCGCCGACGCTGTTTTCAAGCGGAAGTACAACGCTGTCACATTCGCCGGTAACGACCGACTCGTATGCCGCCTTAAAATCTTTATAACCGATTATTTCAGCGTCGGGGAAAATTTTTGCCGCCGTTATATCCGCAAAGGCACCGCGCGTTCCGCTGAACGATACGCGCATACCGTCAAGCAGGCGGTGCTGAAACGATTTTGAAATATCAATTACCGATTTTTGAAAGCCGACGTAATACGGCTTGTAGTCATCGTTTTCTATGTATTTGCAATTCTTTTCGATAAGCGATTTTTCGCGCGCGGGGTCTTCTACGCAAAGTCCGTGTTCCCGCTTGTATTCGGCTATTTTGCCGACCGCGTCCATGCGAACCTCAAACAGAGCCGCCATTTGCTTATCGGTTTCGTTTATTATTTTTCTCGCGTCATCAAGTTTTGACATTTACTTTTTATATTCCTCCATCAAAGCCGCAAAAGCCGGAAGCGATTTTTCTATCATTTCGTATTTTACGCAGTAAGCTATCCGCGCGTAACCCTCAATACCGAAGCTGTCGCTCGGCACCATTAAAATCTCATACTTCTTTGCGCGTTCGCAAAACTCGTTACCGTCGCCCGACGGTGATTTTACGAACAGATAAAACGCGCCGTTCGGTTTAGTGACCGTATAACCCATTTTCACAAGTTCACTATAAAACAGTGTGCGGTTTTTATCGTAGGCGGATATATCCGAGGTATCGTATACGCACTCTTTTACCGCGTACTGCATAAGACTCGGCGCGCAAACGTAGCCCATACTTCTGCCAGCGCCGCAAACCGCGGCGTATATATCGCGCCCGTCTTGCACCGAAGAGGGCACGAATATATAACCTATTCTCTCACCGGGAACGGAAAGAGACTTACTGAACGAATAATCTATTATCGTATTCGCATAGTAATTCGGCATAAAGGGGGACGGCTCGCCGTAGGAAAGCTCACGGTAGGGCTCGTCACATATCAGATATATCGGGCGGTGAAGCTCATATGATTTTGCTCTTAAAAGCTCCCCGAGCTTTTCCGCTTCGGCGGCGCTAAGCGTTGCGCCGGTGGGATTATTCGGGAAATTGATAAGCAGCGCGACTGTTTTTTCGCTTATCGCCGATTCAAGAGCGGCAAAATCAAGCGTGAAATCCGGCGGAAGCGTCGGCACAGTCTTTTTCACAGCACCGGCATTTTCTATAAACACGCTGTATTCCGGGAAATACGGCGATAAAACCATAACCTCATCGCCCGACTCACAAAGCGCTTTAAGCGTAATCGTAAGCGACGCCGCCGCGCCGCAGGTCATATAGATATCATCGCTTGAAGCGGGTGTACCGAACCGCTTTTCGATAGAATCAGCAATCGCTTTGCGTACGCCAAGGTCACCCTGAGCGGAAGTATAACCGTGAAGCGAAACGCTGTCACGCTCGGCAATAAGTTCTTCTATTGCGTTATTTACGCTCGCGGGCGCGGGAATGCTCGGATTACCGAGACTGAAATCAAACACGTTTTCTTCTCCGAGAAGTTGTTTTCTACCCCTTGAATACTCAAATATTTCCCTGATTTTAGAGGGGCTTTTGCCGAGAGACGTCATTTTAGCGTTCATATTTTTCTCCTTAATCAAAATAAAAAAATCCGCCGTTTGCAAAAAATGCTAACGCGGACTGTCCAACCTATCTTCAAAACACAAAAAATTATTCTGCGTTCTTAAAAGAGGGCAGGCAGTCCGTACTAAAATAAAAATAAAAGTAAAACTTTTTCTCGAACACAACTGTCGCCTCCTTTTTTTGATAGGTCTATATTACTCTTATTTTTTCCGTTTGTCAAGAAAAAAGAGTGTTAAAATCGTTACGGAACAAAAAAATTTCTGATAAACACAGCGCGACCTCCGGCAACAGACCAAAGGTCGCGGTTTAATCTTAGAATCTGCCATTTAGGAATTACACAGTTTAATACCGAAATCAGCTGTCATAATCTGTACCTGATAAAACGTTACTGAAACCTTTACGCCCTCTTTCATTTCTTCAAAACAATGCCCGCCGTTCTCTGATAAAACAAGTTCAGCCGGTAAGCCGTATTGCTTTAACTTTTCGTAAAGGACCACCGAGGAGTAACAGTAAACAAGCGTGTCGTCGGTGCCCGCAAAAAGCATGGTCGGCGGCGTGTTTGCGCCGACGCAGTCGATCGGGCTTGATTTTCTCCTCTCGGGCGAATCGGCGCCGGAATCTTCAAAAAGGTACCCGGTATCAAAGCCGACGAGATTCGGATATTTACATTCATAATCATACAGTACGGTAAGAGGCGAAAGCGCGGCAACGCCGACTATTTTGTAGTCGTCTTTAATATCCACGTCAAAATCTCCCGCGCTCGCGTACGATAACATGAGCGCCAGATGGCCGCCGGCGGAATGTCCCGTAACGTATATTTTTTTAATATCAACTCCAAATGTATCCGCGTTATCGCAAAGATATTTTAAACCGTAAAAACAATCACCGATTATTTCATCGATTCTGTACCCGTCATCCGCCAGGCGATAAGAAATCGAAGCGACAAAAAAGCCGTTTTCACTCAGTTTCTTAGCCGAAGCATGCATAAAATTAAACATTCCGATCTGATCGGCGACATGCCATCCGCCACCGGGAATCATAAAATAAACAGGCGCCTTGTCGTATAGTTTTTTTGCAGGCGGCAAAAAAGTGAAAAACAAATCTTTGCCGTCGGCTGTACGGTATATAACGGTTTTTTTGTTATCGGTTTGTTCACTCATAATAAATTCTCCTGAAAATATATTTCTTTTGTTGAACTATACCACATCCTGATATAAAAATCAATAATAACAGTACGATGCCACCGGTTTTCATAAAGAGGGCACAAAAGGCGCGGAGTAAAAAACGGGCGGTGTGCCCGACATATTTAATGATATACAGCTTACGCCGTATGATATATTTGCGTGACGCAAATGTGATATACCGTGTTGATGCACGGCATGATATGGAGCTAAATGAACTTTTACGCTAACGCGGGTAACTGCAAAAGATAAGTAATGCAGCCAGGTTTATGCAGAAGAGTATAGGTGTTGACAAGACCATACTAAAAGTGAAAAACCGCTTGATTTCAAGCGGTTTTTCGTGTGTGATTATCGAATGAAAACAAAAAAGATATACGTTCCTTCATACGCCGAAGGCGTATATCATCCTTTTTTGGATCTCTCGTCTTTGGCAAGGAATCCAAAAGGATATCATGCCCGCAGGGTATATCGCCCGTTCCGAGAGGAGCGGATATCATAGAAAAATCAGTTTGTCACAAAAAATACGAAAAAGTATTAGTTATTTATTTGCATTCTTTTTAGCGGTTTTAAGGGACGCAATCAAAAGAATCCGAATAGTGGAACAAGTTTTATCTAATGAATTGAAAGTAACATCATCTATATAATCAGATTTAAGAAGCAGTTCAAGCCATTTACCTGTTTCGTTCGCTTCTTTAAGAGCAATCTCAAGTTTTGAAATAAAATCGACGCGGCTGTGCCCGTATTTACTTTCGGCGATATTAGCGCAACCGCTTGTAGCGCTTCTGCTGATTTGATTTGATATCACCGTTTCGTGTTTTGATCTGAGTTCTTTTGAAAGTTTCAAAATGTCAACAGATAATTGCATCGATAATTCAGAAAGTTTATCCTGTTTTATCAAATTCACCTCGTTAACGAAACTATACTATATATTTGCGCGAAGCGCAATACGTTTACGGCGAAAGCCGTAACATCGTTTGCCGAAGGCAACTTCGTTTTGTGTACGCGAATTATTTAACGATGTTTGCGGTAAGCCGCAAAACGATGTTTTCGCTTGCGCGAAAAAAGACGTTGTGTCCTCGCGGACACAAACACAAAAATAAAGCAAGCCATTCGGCTTGCTTTATTTTCTGGCTCTGTTGGGCAAATTTGAACCCCCTAAGTTAAATGAAAAAACGTCTCATTGTAGTTCCTGTTATATCAAACTGTACTTGATTATACAACTGCTTTCTGTAATAACTGCTATAACTTTTTATTCAATATTTAATTGCTCGTATATGCCAACCACCTGTAAAGCCCATTCTTTTTGCCTTTCATATTTATAGGAAGCATAAATAGGTCTCGCTATTGTTCCGTCACCATAAATACTTTGAAGCGTTTTCAAATAATTTTCACACTGTTTTTTATTATATTCTTCCCAGTTTGCATTCATATTTGATACAAAAGTATGAAGATCATCTGAAGAATAATAGTTTTCACTTGGTTGGATAATTCCATCATATTTCATTATTTTGTTATAATACTCATCCGCAACCAGTTTCCACTTTTCCGTATATCTGTCAGCAAGTTCAACCATTCCAACGGTTGTGCCGTATTCCGGTAATTCTGATTCTTCTAAATAAGTATCGTCAAATTCTCTAATAAGTTTTTCTGTTAAAGACTCTACGAGATCCCTTTCATCTACAGTATTTTTAGTGCTTACAGTGTCTGTGTCCACACTTTGTACATTATCCTTTTCACAACCGGATAAGCAGAACAACAAAACTAATACCGTAACGAATATAGAAATATATCTTTTCATACAATCACCGCCTTATTGCTATTATATCACATATAAAGCAAAAATGCTATAGTTTTTGAAATGTCGTAAGTTCGAGTCCTACAAGTCTTAAAAGGGGTTCAAAAAATATAAATCCTATTTTTTTGCCCTAAAATATCAAAAAACCCTGATAAAATCAGGGCTTTTTGAGGGGGATTCAAAATTGACCACCCAAGATGGCAGGGGCAGAAGGACTTGCCGTCTGCTTCGCATACTTCCCGCTTGCCGACCGCACGGCATACCGTGCAGTACCCGCCTGCGCGCTACTTGCTAAAAGCAGTCCACCGGACTGTTTTTCACGCTTCGTACTCTCACGGGTTCAGGCCCTCTGCCCGATTTCTGCCAAAACAAAAGACCGCAAACGCGGTCCTTGTTTTGGCAGGGGCAGAAGGACTTGAACCCTCGGCACTCGGTTTTGGAGACCGATGCTCTACCAACTGAGCTATACCCCTATACAATATTGAGTTTCAAAAAGATGAAAAAACCACGCTATTGCGTGGTTTTTTCTGGTGGACCAGCAGGGACTCGAACCCCGGACCGACCGGTTATGAGCCGGTTGCTCTAACCAACTGAGCTACTGGTCCGCGCATACAGCCACGCGGCTGACAGCAAAAGTTATTATACCTTTATTTTTCGCCTTTGTCAACACAATTTTTTATAAAAATATTTTATTTTTCATAAAGTTTAAGACAGAGGCTTACAGCGCAGACGACCACAACCGCAAATACGGCGATTATGGCGGGAATAAGCCATTTCTTCTGCGCGCTGTAGCTGTCTATGGTTGCGCTGATATCATTCACGGAAAAACTTGAAAAAATCTTGTTTACTTCCTCGGACGCGCCCACCCCGGGATTATAGCAGGTAATAATATAAATCTGACCGCTTGCGACCGTAACGTACTGGGTAGCGGTAAATTTACCGCCCTCGTCTTTTGATACCTGCATGGTTCTTGCAAACTTTCTGCCGCCGCTTTCAACCGCTTTTACAACGCCTGACGATTCACTGTAAAGCGACATCATATCTATTATTTGCTCATCACTCATTTTTTCGGTATCGTATACCTTCCTTGAAAAATCGTCTTCAAAACGCGAAATGCGAATCTGCGTCTTTTTATCCTTTGACACCGCGATAAACACGAGTGAGTTCCCGGTGAAATACGACGTCACTTCTTTTTCTTTCATACCGAGTCTTTCTGCGACGTCGCCGACATCTGAACTATTGGTAGCGACGGCATATTCATCCCCGGTTTCTATCGAAAAGCCGTTTCCGCCCTTAAACGCCGTAAGAAACAAAAAGGCGGCAAAAAGCAGCGGCAAAAGGCAGAGTTTTTTCCTCATTGTACTCACCTTCCGTTCTGCCGCTTCGCGGCAGTAACAGTATTTTTAAGTAAAACCGAAACCGTCATGGGTCCCACGCCGCCGGGCACAGGCGTAATATAACCCGCTATCTTTGACACTTCATCGAAGCACACGTCGCCGCAAAGCTTCCCCTCCGCCCTGTTCATACCGACGTCAATTACCACGGCGCCGGGTTTTACCATATCGGCAGTTACAAAACCGGCCTTACCCACCGCGCTTACAAGTATATCGGCGCCGGACGTTACCGAAGCGAGATTTTCGGTTTTTGAATGGCAAATCGTAACCGTACCGTTTCTGTGCATCAAGAGCAGTGCCATCGGTTTGCCGACAATATTCGACCTGCCTATAACTACGCAGTTTTTGCCCTCGACTTCAATACCGTAATAATCGAGTATTTCGATAATTCCCGCGGGAGTGCAGGGCAAAAAATCATAATTGCCGATAACTATTTTACCGACGTTTGAAACGTTGAATGCGTCAACGTCCTTTTCGGGCGATATTGCCGCTATTACCGCCCTTTCGTCTATATGCGGCGGCAACGGCAACTGACAAAGAATTCCGTTTACTTCCTTTTTCGCGTTAAGAGTTTCTATAAGCGAAAGCAATTCGCTTTGAGAAACGTTTTCGTCAAGAGTATACTCAAACGCCTTTATACCGGTCTCCTCACACGCTTTTTTCTTATTTGCGACATAAATCTTTGAAGCGGGATTCCCGCCCACCAGTATTACGGCAAGTCCCACGGATATACCATCTTTCGACAGTTCTTTGACCTGTGTCCTTACTGCTTCTTTTACGCTTGCCGATACCGTTTTACCGTCTAATATCTTACTCATTTTCTTCCCCGTCATCCGTATTTATTTGCTGTTCGCCCGATTCATCGGCGTCTATGCTTAATTCGTCCGAAAAAACACCTACATATTCGCTCTCGCGCACTGCCTCTTTACGCCGGTTACCGAGCAAAACAAGCGCAGCAGTCGCGCCGGCGCATATAAGTATTGAAAGCAGGCAGGAAACCCTGAACGGACCGAGTTTAAGACTATCCGTCCTGAGAAGTTCGATTATTGCTCTGCCGAAGCCGTACCAAACGCAGTAATAAAGCGCAATTTCGCCGCTGAATCTACGCTTTTTGCTGAGAAAATGCAGAACGAAAAATCCCGCTATACACCATATAGATTCATAAAGAAAGCACGGGTGAACAAGTCCCTTACCCACTAACTTTTCGGTATTCTCGCTCGCCATTCCCCAAAACGTACTGCCGGTGAGCGAACCGAAAGCCTCCTGGTTTGTAAAATTACCCCAGCGGCCGACGCCCTGACCGATAAGAAAGCCGAGTGCGGCGAGGTCGAGCGCGTCAAGCATTTTTATCTTTTTAAGTTTGCACATCAGCGTACCGCAAATCGCGGCTCCGATTACCCCGCCGTAAATGGCGATACCCGAAAAACCCGAACCGGAGCTGAAGCCGAAGAACCCTGAAAGGCTCGAAACGTGTTCATCGGAAAAAATAATGTAATAAGCCCGTGCGCAAAGTATTGCCACCGGCACGGTAACGATTATTACGTCAAGCAGCTTATCAAAATCCAAATCAAATCTTTTTGCGTTGCGCGCACCGTAAACGACGGCGAGCAAAAATCCGACCGCGATAATAATACCGTACCAGTAAATATCCCATCCGTTCTTACCTATCGGCAACGTGAACGCCACCGGACGGACGGTCAGGTGAATACCGAATATTGTAACGTTATATACTTCCATTTAGTCATCCTCCAACGGTGAAAGAACCGATAAAACGGATAAGGCGTCATCAAAAACGTCGGTGCGTTTAAGCACGTCGTCATAACTTACCGTTTTATAGAGTTTCAGTTTTTCAAATAAATCGTAATCGCAAACGGCGCACTCCGTAAACTGCAATGCCACCGCCTCCGCGCTGTTGAACATTCTTACCGCTTCGCCGTATGCCGAACACTTTACGGCGGAAAACAGTTTTTTATCAAAGCCGTGTTCCTTAATTGAGGCAATTTCCGCCTTGATAGCCTCGGCGACCGCCTTCGGGTCGCGCGATTCGCCCGAGAAAATCACCGCGGCAAAATCACGGCCGGTAAAGTACTCATAATCAAATTCGTCGTTTATAAGTCCCTCATCCATAAGGCGTTTATAAAGGGGCGACGCCTCACCGCAGATTATTTCGAGCAACAACTCAACGCAAACTTTACTTTTAAGCCTACGGTACGGTGACGTTATTTTCTGTTTGTAACCAAAACTGAAAACGGGAGTGAGAACCGGGAATTTCTGCTCGATATATCCCCGGTCTGTTTCTTCGGGCTCATCGAAGCCGACCCGCTCTATACTTACTTCGCCGCGGTCTTTGACCGATTCGCCGATTTGTTTTAAGACCTGTCTTGCATCGATATTCCCCGCCACGCAAATAAACATATTCGAGGGATTGTAAAACGTATCGTAACAGCTGTAAAGCAAATCAGCGTCTATCTTTGCAATCGATTCGACCGTGCCCGCAATATCAATTCTGACCGCATGATTTTTGTACATGGCGCGAAGCATATTGAAAAACACCCTGTATGCCGGGTTATCGTCATACATACGTATTTCCTGTCCGATTATGCCCTGCTCTTTTTTGACGGTTTCCTCGGTAAAATACGGCGACTGAACAAAACCGAGCAGTATACCGAGATTTTCTTCAAACTTATCGCTGCAAGAAAACAAATAACAGGTGCGGTCAAAAGAGGTAAACGCGTTAGCCATTGCACCGGTTTTGGCGTATAGCGTAAAAGCATCGCCTTCTTCGCTTTCAAAAAGCTTATGTTCAAGAAAATGCGCGATACCCTCCGGCACGCTGACCGCTGGCTTACCGTTTTTTGAAAACTTTGTGTCTATCGAACCGTACCTTGTCCCGAAAACCGCGTAAGCGGACCTGAACTGCGGCATTTCGCAAATATAAACCGTAAGCCCGTTATCAAGCCGCGCAACTGTATAACTCTCGCCGATTTCGCTCTCGAAAATCTGTTTTTCCATCATTTTTCCCCTTTCGGCTTCAATGTGTATACCGTATGCAGTTTAACGGTTTTCGCGGCGTCGATTACCGATTGGCGGTCAACCTTCAAAACGTATTGTGCAAATTCCTCGGGCGATATCGGCTCGCGTGAAGCGCTTTTTACCGTATACCACGCGTCTATCGCTTCCTGGTGGTCGCCGTAGCTTTGAAGCGAGTTTACAATGCTTCGCTTTGAAGATTCAAACTCAAAATCGGTAAAATTGCCCGCCTTGATTATTTCAAGCTGGCGAATAATCTCAACCTCCGCCTTTTTGGCGTTTTTATCCTCAACACCGCTGTCTACGATTATAAGACCTTTACGTTTTTCGCCGGAAGCGGAGCAGTAATAACAGAGGCTCATTTTTTCACGAACGTTGGCAAACAGCCGCGAGTAGGGACCGCCGCCGAAAATATCGCACATCACGGTAAACGGCGCGCTCCTGCTTTCGTCCGGGTCAACCTCGGCGGAAAAGCCCATGACGAGCTTGCCCTGCGCCACGTCCATTTCCTCTTCCACGCGTTTAGCCGCGTAAATACTCTTTGTCTGTACGCTGTTTCCTACCGTAACAGCGCCGCTTCTGTCAATAAGCGCAAGTCGCGCTTTTATATCGTCAAAAATATTCTGAGGCATTACGCCGGATATAACGTTCACGCAAATAGCCGCGCGGGAAATCAATTCCCGCCACGCCTTATAAAGGCTTTCGGGCGTAATCGCCGCGACCTGCTCCTCGGTTCCGCACTTGGGCAGACCGTATATATCGTCCTTATACATTTCCTCTATAAGACGGCGGCGGGCGTAGGTTCGTTTGTCCGCCATTTCGCCGCGTATATGCTCTATCGCCTTACGTTTTTCGCGCCGGACGTCTTCATCACTAAAAGCGCCGTTTTGCACACTAGGCTCAAAGACAAGACTATTCAGAAGCTCCGCCGCTTTGACGACAAGTTCTTCACCGTCAAGCGCATATTTATCGTCAATTACCGAAATACTCATTTTAAGAAGCTGGTAATCGCCCACCTTTTCAGCCGAAGCGGAAAGTGACGCCGAATAAAGCTTATTCAGTTTGAAATTAAGCTTTGAAAAATCGGGGTATTCTTTTCCGCAGGTTGTAAGCACAAACGGCAAAAGCGCAAATTCCGCAATTTTGTCACGGTCGAGCGGCAAATAAAAATTATAAGAGATATATGTCGTCTTAAACCGCTCGGTTTTTATGAAATAACCTTTTGCCGCATTTGAAAGTTGGGTGGTGTTTTCAAGCATTGCTACTCTCCCTGTTTTCACCTAAAATTTTAATACCGAAGCCGCGAAGCATATCCGAAAGCATACCGAGCGGCAGACCGTATACGTTGAAATGGTCGCCCGAAATTCCGCTGACAAAAATCGAGGATATACCTTGAAGCGCGTAAGCTCCCGCCTTATCCATAGGATCGCCGGTCTTTACGTATTCGTCAATTTCGGTTTTTGTGAGGATCCGAAACGTAACGTCTGTTACCATGGCGCGAGTATCCCGGCGGTCGCCCGACATTACCGTAACGCCGGTAATGACCTTATGAGTTTTACCCGAAAGTTCACAAAGCATACGCCTCGCGTCCCGCTCATCCTTCGGTTTGCCGAAAACCTCGCCGTCAAGCGATACAACTGTATCCGCGGCAATGATTATATCGTCTTTCGGCACTTTGACGGACGCCGCTTTTGCCTTCTCAAAGGAAAGACGCTTTATCTCATCTTCAAGAGGCAGCTGCTTATTTATAGTTTCATCGGTATCCCCGGTAACTATCTCAAAATCTACGCCGAGCATGGATAAAAGCTCGCGTCTGCGCGGAGATTTTGACGCAAGAATCACGCCCACGCGGCAACACTTCCTTACAGTTTTTACTATTCTATCACATTTTTACACCGTTTGCAACACAAACAAACAGTTTTTACTTGTAATTATACACATTATATGGTATAATAACCGATATCAATATGTATAGGTGGTTGATTTTATGAAATGTCCGTTCTGCGCATTTGAAGAAAGCAAGGTTATCGATTCCCGTCCGACCGACGAGGGCGAACGCATCAGAAGAAGACGCGAATGCCTGAAATGCGGTAAGCGTTTCACGACATACGAAATCATTGAAAGCCTGCCGATTATCGTTATTAAAAAGGATAAATCACGCGAAGTCTTTGACAGACAGAAGCTCATGACCGGTATGCTGCGCGCTTGCGAAAAGCGCCCGGTTTCCATTGAGACGCTTGACCGCGCGATAGACGATATCGAGTCGCTTATCCAGAACTCCCTCGACCGCGAGGTAAAGAGCGAGAAAATCGGCGAACTCGTTATGGAAAAACTCAAAGAAATCGATGAGGTTGCCTACGTTCGCTTTGCTTCCGTTTACAGACAGTTTAAGGACATCAATACCTTTATGGCGGAGCTTAACAAATTACTCGAAAACTGACGTACGAGTATTCTTAAAAAGGAGAGCATAAAACTTCCCGGCAAAACCGGGTTGTGGATTATGCTGTGTTTACCCATGAACGAAAACGAACTTTTAGCCGAGCTCCTGTTGCCCGAAAGCAAAGAGGAGCCCGAATATTACGAATCGCTTTTCCCCGCGAGAAATCTTCCGGAAGGCGCAAAAGTCACAAGAGTAGCACCGAGCCCCACGGGTTATCTGCATTTAGGCACGCTCTTTACCGCGCTTGTAAACAGAATTACAGCAACCTCGTCCGGCGGCGTTTTTTATACGCGAATTGAAGATACCGACAAAAAACGCGAGGTCGAAGGCGGCATTGCCGATATTATCGGCGGGCTTAACCGCTTTGGCATCGCCATTGACGAAGGATTTATAAGCGGCGAAGAGGAAGCGGGAAATTACGGCCCGTATAAGCAAAGTATGCGTGGCGAAATATACCGCTGTTTTGCAAAAGACCTGATAAAGCGCGGGCTTGCCTACCCTTGCTTCTGTA
>JAFZIW010000029.1 GCA_017554125.1 Clostridia bacterium
ACCCGACCTCAACCAGATATTTATCGGCTCCGAAGGTACGCTCGGCATTATAACAAAAGCCCAGATAAGAATATTTGACCAACCGGAAGAAAGACGTTTTCGCGGCTTCCTGTTCCAGGATATGACCGGTGCGTTTAAGGCGAGCCGTGAACTTTTACAGAAATTTAAGCCGTCGGTCATGCGTCTTTACGATGAGGCGGAAACCGCTTCGCTTATAAAGAAAATCGTAGGCGTTGAGCGCAAGGGCGCGTTTATGAATATTGCCTATGAAGGCGTAAAGGAAATGGTGGACGTAGAAGAAAAAATACTGCTTGATACCTTCAAAAAGTACGGTGCCGAGGATTTAGGCAGTGAGTACGGTGAAAAATGGTGGAAAGAAAAAATCACATTCTTCTATCCCGGTCACATGATGGATATACCGCAAATGTTCGGTACAATGGATACAATAGCCCCTTACGGTAAAATCGAGGAAATCTACTGGGCGATGAAAGAGGCGATAGAGACCAATTTCCCGCAAGCCAAGTTCATAGCGCATTTCTCGCACTGGTACGAGTGGGGCGCAATGGTTTACGACCGCTTCATCATTGAGGGAAAAGACGTTCCCGAAGACCCGGTTGAGGCGCTCAGACTTCACCAGGCGGTCTGGACCTGCGGCGTTCGCGCGGCGCTCGCGCACGGCGGCGTTGTAAACGACCACCACGGCGTAGGCATTAAACTCGGCAGACTTATGAAGGAACAGTACGGTCCCGCAATGCAGGTATTTGAGGGACTTAAAAAGACGCTTGACCCGAACGGAATAATGAATCCGTTTAAGCTGGGACTTTAATTTGAGGGAGGAAATGAACTATGATTATGTCTGAAAAATGCAAACAGCATGTTGATTCCTGCCGTTTTTGCTGGATGTGTCACCACATCTGTCCGATAGGAAACGCGACCGGTCATGAGAGGTCTACCGCGAGAGCGAGAGCGCTCGGTATTTCTCTTGTAAACCGCGGCGCTATTGAACTCGAAGAGATTATGGATAACGTTTACGAGTGCTGCACTTGCGGCGCTTGCGTACATGACTGTACCACCGGTTGGGACCCTGTTATGTTTACAAAGGAAACCCGTCTTCAAGCCGCGCTTGAAGGCAAGCTTCCCGAGTACATCAAAACGCTTGTGGATAATTGTCTTAAAACCGGCAACGCCTACGGCAAAACCGAGCTCTGCGCCGATTTGTCGGCGGCAATAGACGCTCACAAGGAGAAAACCGATACTTTACTCTACCTCGGAACAGACGCGCGTTATATGGCGTGTGCTCAGGCGGTCAAGGCAATAAAGGTACTTGAAAACGCCGGTGTACAGTTCAGCGTACTTAGAGGCGAATTACCTTCCGGCGCACAGCTTGATTTCCTTATCGGCGCGGCAAACGAAACGAAAGAGCAGATGTCGGCGTGCGCGAAAATGCTGGATGAATATAAAACCGTCGTGGTATATGACCCCAACGACAGTAAGGCAATAAAACAACTTTATAAAGAATACGGCGTCGAAGTAAAGGCGGACGTTTTGACCTATACGGCGTTTGTTGCTTCGCTTATTAAAGACGGCAAATTAAAAGCGAAAAACACCGGTAAAAATGTCGTTTTCCAGGACCCGTATCAGCTTTCCCGCGATTTGGGCGAAACCGAGCCGGCGCGTGAAATTATAAGGGCGTACGCCGACCTTTCGGAAATGCTTCTTAACCGTGAGGAAACCGTTTGGGCGGGAAATATCCTTATGGCGCAGTATTTGCCGGACGTTATCGCGCTTGTCGCCGAGCGCCGTATATTTAACACAAAGAGTATAGGTGCAAAGGCGATAGTTACCGCCTGCGTTTCGGAATACACCGCATTAAAATCGGTAAACAGCGATATTGAAATAATCTCGGTTGAAGATTTAATCGTAGGTTGACGGAGGGAAAACGAATGCTTGTTAATTTGAAACAGATAATCGCTATGGCGGAAGAAGGCGGCTATTGCATTCCGGCGTTTAACGTGTATAATATAGAAACTGTAATGGGTGTAATAAAAGCGGCGCAAGAACAGCGCTCGCCGGTTATTATTCAGGTATATCCGCGCCTTGTAAATGAAGAGGTCGGCTATTATTTGGCGCCGGTTATTTTGGCGGCGGCAAAGAAAGCGACAGTACCCGTATGCTTCCATCTCGACCACGGACCGAGCGAAACAGAGGCTCAAAGGATTCTTTATTGGGGAGCTACCGGAATTATGTACGACGGCTCTGTTCATCCGTTTGAAGAAAACGTTGCCACTACAAAGCATATCGTCGAAATGTGTAACGCCATAGACGTCGGCGTCGAGGGCGAACTCGGTCATATCGGCAGTGTAAACGACGACGTCATGGATGAATTTACAGACCCGCAGGAAGCGGCTGAATTTGTCAAGCAAACCGGCGTTACCTGTCTCGCGGTGCTTATCGGCAACGCCCACGGTCATTATAAAAAACCGCCGAAGCTTGATATTGAGCGAGTAAAAGCGATCAGAAAAGCGACAAACAATACTCCTCTTGTGCTTCACGGCGGTTCGGGCATACCGGATGACCAGGTGAAAGCGGCGATTAAAGCCGGCGTCCGCAAAATGAATATAGGCACGGACGTTTGCTGCGCGTTTGCAAACGGTACGCTCGAAACCCTTAACGACCCGAACAGAAGTATCGCGATCGATATATTTATGAAAAAACCCATCGAAGCCGTAAAAGAGTTGGCTATAAGCAAAATCAAGCTTGTCGGTTCAGACGGAAAGGCGTAAAAATGATAAAAATAGTAGGCATAGGCGCGAACGTTTACGACACACTTTACAGTATTCCTACCTATCCGAAAGAGGATACGAAAATGCGTGCGTCTGCTTCTAAAAGCGCCGGAGGCGGACCGGTCGCGACCGGACTTGTCGCGGCAAGCAAACTCGGCGAGAGCACCGCGTATATCGGCGTACTGTCCGATGATACCGGCGGGAAATTTTTGAAATCCGATTTTGAAAAATATTCGGTCGATACCGGATTTGTCAGCATAAAGCCGGGCTATCGCTCTTTTACCTCGGTGCTTTGGCTTTGCGCCGACAGCGCGACGCGTACCTGCGTGTTCGACAAGGGCGATTTGCCGCCGCTCGAGCTTGACGGTAAGCAAATCGAGGCGATACGCAAAGCCGAAATACTGATTGTGGACGGCAACGAAATGGATGCGGCGGTAGAGGCGGCAAAAATCGCAAAAGAAAGCGGAACAAAGGTGCTCTACGACTGCGGCGGACTTTACGAGGGCGTAGAAAAGCTTTTGAAGCTGACCGATATAATGATACCGTCGGAAGAATTCGCGCTTAGTATTACCGGTTGTAAAACGGTGCAGGACGCGGCTAAAAAGCTTTACCGGACATATAAGCCTGAGGTCGTAGTGATAACGCGGGGGAAACGCGGCGGTTTGCTTTACCGCGGTGAAAAAAATCTTTATTATCCGATTTATCCCGCAAAGGTCGTTGATTCAAACGGCTCGGGCGACGTGTTCCACGGCGCCTTTGCCGCGGGGGTCGTAAAGGGCTACGATTATGTCAAATGCTGTCACTTTGCGAGCGCCGTTTCAGCAATGAAATGTATGGGCGTAGGCTCGCGGGAGAGCGTTCCCGATTTTGAAGGTGTAAAGAAATATATGAAGGAGAACGGTTATGAATTATAAAAAACCATACAAAAGCGCAAACGGATACACTCCGATTTGTAAAATAGGCGAGTGCTCGCTTAAAAAACTCGAATTCGGAATAATCGAGCTTAAAGCGGGACAGAAACTCGATTTTTATACCGAGGATAAGGAAACCGCGTTTATTATGCTTGAAGGTCACTGTAACGTGGAAACCGACGGCAAAATTTTTGAAAACATCGGCAACAGAGCGAACGTTTTTGAGAATCGCCGGGCTGAGAGCTTCTATATGCCGCGCGAACAAAAGCTTACCGTCTGTGCCATTGACAATATAAAAATCGCGGTTTGTGCAACGCCGGTAAGCGAGAAAACCGAGCCACAGGTGATAAGGGAAAAGGACGTTGCCCTTAAACTTCTCGGCGAGGTGCCTTACCAGAGAGAAACGAGTTTTATAATCGACCAGAATACCAACGCAAAGGTGCTGACTATCGGCGAGGCATACTGTACCGAGGGCAACTGGGCGGGCTTTCCCCCTCATAAGCACGACGAGAACAATATGCCTAAAGAGTGCATAGCGGAAGAGATTTATTATTTCCTGTTTGAGCCTAAACAGGGCTTTGCCGTGCAGTGCCTTTATACCTCGGACGGCTCTACCGACGAGGCATACCGCGTTAAAAACGACGAACTTGTGGAATTCCCGTTCGGGTATCATACTACTGTGTCCACACCCGGTTATCAAACCTATTTCCTGTGGCTTATGGCTGGCGATTATCAGGGCTTTAACCGCAGTAGCGACCCGGAGCATGCGTGGATAGAAAACAGATGAATTGACGGTAGAGGTATGTAAAAGCATACCTCTACTTGTACTAAGTGAGGGAAAAATGTTAAAGCTTAAAAATGAATTTTTAACCGTTACAATAAACGAGACCGGCGCCGAAATCAAGAGTATTCTATTCGGCGGCGTCGAGTATATATGGGAGGGCAGACCCGAGGTATGGGCGTCGTCCTGTCCGTTGCTTTTTCCGATTTGCGGCGGACTTAAAGACGATAAATACGTACTTGACGGTAAGGAATACACACTCGAGAAACACGGCTTTATCCGCAGAAAGATATTTGAGGTCGAAAGCAAAACCGAAACCTCGGCGACCTTTTTGAGCCGTTCTGACGCGGAAACTAAAAAAAGCTTTCCGTTTGATTACGAACTGCGCGTGACCTTTACGCTTAATTGTAAGACCGTTAAAATTGATTATTCGGTAAAGAATACCGGCAACGGTACAATGTACTTTAACATCGGCTCGCATGAGGGGTACAGCACCCCCGAGGGTATCGAGGAGTACGACGTTGTATTTGATAAAAACGAAACGCTCGAAAGCGTGGTGCTCGACGGTAATCTGCTGTCAAAAGAATGTCTTTCCGTAATTGAAAACGACCGTGTTCTGCCTCTTGACGACAAATACTTTGAGGTTGACGCGTTGGTGTTCGATAAGCTGAATTCCCGTTCCGCCACCCTCAAAAACCGCAAAAACGGCAGAGCGGTGAAGGTTGATTTCCCAGATGATAAATATTTCCTTTTATGGCATAAGCACGGTGCGCCGTATATCTGCCTTGAACCGTGGAACGGCATACCCGACAGAGCCGGTTCGAGCTACGATATTACCGAAAAAGAGGGGATAACCGCGCTAGAAGAAAAAAAGGAATACCGTCATACCCACAGTATAACGATAATTAAGTAGGAGTAGTTATGAAGTATTTGTTAGGCATCGATTTCGGCGGCGGCGCTTCAAAGGCGACGCTCATTGATACCGCCGGAAACATAGTCGCTGAAAACACAGTTGAATATCCCACTTTACATCCTTTTGACGCCGCTTGCGAGCAGTCGCCGGCGGACTGGATAAGCGCCCTGTGCGAGAACGTCGGCGCGTTACTTGGAAAAAGCGGAATAAACAGCGGCGACATACTTTCGGTTTGCATCGATTCCGCCACGCATACCTTTTTACTTTGTGATGAGGATAAAAACCCGGTTTGCGACGCGGTACACTGGACCGATACCCGTTCAAGGAAGCAGGCGGACGCGCTTCTGACGCGCTCCGGCGAGGCTATATTCAAAAAGACTTTCCATAAGCCCGACACCATCTGGACGCTTCCGGGACTTTGCTGGTTTAACGAAAACGAGCCGAGTTTGGCAGAGAAAGCAAAATATATTTTCTTTGAAAAAGACTATATCCGCTATTTTCTTACCGGCGTATACTGCACAGATTATATCGAGGCGCAGGGGAGTATGCTCTTTGACTGCAACAGTATGACATGGGATAAAGAACTTTGCGATATGGCGGGTATAAGCGAGGATATGCTTCCGCCGATAATTTCTCCGACCGATACGGTCGGCACGGTAACCGCGTCGGCGGCTGAAAAAACCGGGCTTAAGGCCGGTACGCCTGTAATCTGCGGTACGACCGATACCGTCCTTGAGGTTTTCGCTTCCGGCGCCGTTAAAAAGGGCGACGTGACGGTTAAGCTTGCGACCGCCGGCAGAATCTGCGTTATAACCGATAAACCGTATCCCGACAGACATCTCGTGAATTATTCGCATATCGTACCGGGGCTCTGGTACCCGGGTACTGCGACAAAATCCTGCGCCGCTTCCTACCGCTGGTACAGGGATACCTTCGGCGGCGAATATAAAGAACTCGACGGAGCGGCAAAGGATATACCGATAGGCGCCGAAGGGCTTATTTTCCACCCCTACTTAAACGGCGAGCTTACGCCTTACGCCGACCCCGCTCTTTGCGGTAGCTTTACCGGTATTCGCGCAACTCATACGCGGGCGCATTTTACCCGCGCGTTGCTCGAAGGCGTGGTATATTCGCTTATGGATTCCAAAAAGTATCTTGATTCGCTTAATATCCCCTATAACCCTGTCGCTACCGCCATAGGCGGCGGCACAAAGGGTAAATTATGGCGTCAGATGTTAAGCGACGCCACCGGTTTTACACTTAAAACCACCGAAAGCAGTGATTCCTCGCTCGGCTCGGCTATGCTTGCCGGTATCGCGGCGGGCGTGTTTGCCGACGCGGCTGACGCGGTTGAAAAGTGCGTAAAAGAGGTTGATATAACCTACCCGAATAAGGATAACGGCGGCAAGTACGAAGAAGTGTTCAAAACTTATAAAAAAATACACGATGCGTTAGCACCGATTTACAGTGAAAGATAGTATGAGAATAGTCGTATGTATAAGGCAGGGAACAGATGGGGATATAAGTCCGTTTGACGCTTGCGCTTATGAGGAGGCGCTGAAAATCGACGGCGCCGAAGTAATATTGCTCAGTATGGGACCGCAACCGGTCGCCGATTTGCTATTTCGGCTTACCCGTCTCGGTGCGAAACGGGCTGTACTGCTTGCCGACAGCGCCTTTGCCGGAGCCGATACGCTGGCTACCGCGTATACGCTTTCGCTTGCTGTAAAAAAACTTTCGCCCGACCTGATTTTTTGCGGCAGACAAACGCTTATAGGTGATACCGCGCAGGTCGGACCCATGCTTTCGGTTTTTGCCGGAATGTCGCTCATAACCGGCGTTATGAAAATAGAAAAAGCGGACGGCGGCATTACCTGCCTTACAAGAGACGAGGGCGAGAAAACCGCGAAACTTCCGGCGCTTATTACGGTAGAGCGGATAAATAATTTGCGTTTACCGAGTATAACGTCAAACGTCGGAAGCGTCGAGGTGCTTTCGGCGAAGGATATCGGCGCCGATACTGAAAAATGCGGACTTTCCGGCTCACCGACAAGAGTGATAAATACTTTCCAAAACGAATCGGGCTTCCGGAAATGTAAGTTCATTACATTTGACGATTTAAGCGCAGTCATAAAAGAGGGGCTTTCTAAAAGCGACCCTACCATAAAAAGCGCGCCCGTTTCCGGTAAAAAACTTAAAAAAGTGCTTATCGTTGGCGAATCGCCGCGCGCGTTTGCCGAAACGGTAAGCGATGATATTTACGTCTGTGAGAGTGAAAGCGAAAAAGAAATCATAGAAAAAATCGAAGAATTGCGCCCGAGCGCCGTGCTTTTCGGGAGCGATTCGGTCTCGAAGCGGCTTTCGTCGCTTGTGGCGGCAAAGCTCCGCCTTGGTCTTTGCGCCGACTGTACCTGCCTTGAAACCGACGGCGAAAAGTTAATAATGTATCGCCCGGCCATGTCGGGAAGCGTTATCGCCGAAATTGAGAGCCTGACCGTTCCCGCAATGGCGACGGTCAGAACAAAGCGGGAAAGCTCTGATATCGTAGTCGCCGCCGGCTTCGGCGCCTATGAGTGTCTTGAAAAGGTCAAGCGCTTCGCGGCAAGTTTAGGCGCGGATATGGCGGCTTCGAGAAAAGCGGTGGATAACGGTATACTGCCGTATGATTTGCAGGTGGGTTTGACCGGTAAAACGGTAAGCCCGGCGGTCTATATCGCGATAGGCGTATCCGGCGCGGTACACCATATCGCGGGTATGGGCAAGTCCGGTACCGTAATAGCGATAAACCCTGATAAAAACGCTCAGATATTCGATTACGCCGATTACGGAATCGTATCGAATTTTGAAGAATATAAAATACAGGAGGAAAACTTATGAGTTATATCAATTATTCCTATGAACAACTGAAAACGTTTTGCCGTGACGCTTTTATGAAGTTCGGCTTTACCGAGAATGAGGCGCTTAAAATTACCGACGTGTTACTGCTCAGCGACCTTTACGGTATCGAGTCGCACGGTATGCAGCGTCTTGTCCGCTACCATAAGGGTATAGAAAAAGGTCTTATTAAGGTTGACGCCAAGCCGGAAACGGTGTTTGAAACACCCGTTTCCGCTGTAATTGAGGGACATGACGGTATGGGTCAGCTCATATCCATCCACGCTATGAATATTGCAATAGAAAAGGCGAAAAAGAACGGTATGGCAGTCGTTTCAGTCAGAAATTCAAATCATTTCGGAATTGCCGGATATTACGCGAAAATGGCGTGTGACGCGGGTCTTGTCGGTTTTGCCATGACCAACAGCGAAGCCATTATGGTTCCGACCTTTTCCCGCCTTGCAATGCTCGGCTCGAATCCGATAGCGATATCCATGCCGGCGGAACCGTATCCGTTTTTCTTTGATTCCTCAACAACGGTAGTGACCCGCGGTAAACTCGAAATATACAATAAGCTTTCAAAACCGCTCCCCGAGGGTTGGGCGCTCGATGAAAACGGCAACGCCTGTACCGACGCCGAACGGGTGCTTAAAAACATAGTAGGCAAGGCGGGTGGCGGAATAATGCCGCTCGGCGGTAATACCGAAACGCTCGGCGGCCACAAGGGCTACGGCTACGGTATGCTTTGCGAGATTTTCTGCTCGATATTCTCCGGCGGTCTTACCTCAAACCATACCCATATCGGCGGCAAAGGCGGCACCTGCCACGGCTTTATGGCGATAAATCCCGATATATTCGGCGATAGGGAAGGTATGAAACAACGCTTTTCAACCTTCTTGCAGGAATTGCGCGACGCGCCCAAGGCGGAAGGTCAACCGCGCATTTATACGCACGGCGAAAAGGAAATTTTCGCTTA
Source organism: Clostridia bacterium (assembly GCA_017554125.1). GTDB lineage: Bacteria > Bacillota > Clostridia > Oscillospirales > Acutalibacteraceae > UBA737. The sequence continues at coordinate 9,239 of JAFZIW010000029.1, forward strand.
CGCCGACAGAATGAAAAACGGTATTGAAGTCAATATCAACACCGTTGCGGAAATGAAGAACCTTTGCGATTATCTGGGACTTGACAGCGTAAAATATCTCGGCGACGTCGATTTCTCGGATGCGAAGCAGAGCTCGTACAAATAATCGCAATTCGGTGTAATATGGGTTTTCTTGACAATAAAGGTCTGTTATATTATAATATTTTTAAGGCTTTTTGCCGAGATTAAAAAAATGATAGGAGAGATTTTATGAAGATTTGTCCGAGTTGCGGCGCTCAGCTTAATGACAGCGCTTCGTTCTGCAACATTTGCGGCGCCGACGTAAGAGGAACGGTCGCTCAACCCGCCGCCCAACAGCAGGATTTTGCCCCTCAAAATCCGGCAGTCGCGCCCGAACAGAGATTTAATCAGGTTCAGCAAAATCAGTTCAGCCAACCGGTATATCAGCCGGTAACGGCTAACGCAAATCCGGCGAGATCAGCAATAGACGTAATGAGAAGCTTTGCTAACGGATCGCTCTTTTTAGTGGGAATTATAGCTTTCAGTTTATCGGTGATTTTCACCTTTATCAGACAGTTAAGCGATAGTATCGCTTCTTTTGATTCGATAAGGGATCTTCTTGATAAAATAGGTTTAGGCAGTGAGGCGGAGAATATTATTGACAGTGCGCAAAGCGCGTCGACAGGTGCGTTGATTGCGGCAATAATACCTTCCGTGCTCATCGCCGTAGGTCTGTGGCTTACGTATATTTCGTTCAAAGATAAAAGCGGAGCTCCGATAAAGACTTCGGGACTTACAATGATTAAGGTCATAAACATAATTGGACTGGTCTTTTTGTGCATCGGATGCGCCATTGTGGAGATTGTTCTTCTTGTAGGTGCTTTCGGTATTTCACAGGCAAAGAATGAGGTGAGTAGCGGAGACGCAAAGGCGCTATTGAATCTCGGAAGCGGATTGATGATTGTACTGTTCATTGTTCTTGCTATTGTCTTTACGCTGTGCATTGTTTATTTCGCAAAAGTAATATCCTCTATAAATACCGCAAAGCGTACGATTATGACCGGCGTTGCAAGCGATAAAGTTTCGGGCTTCGTCGCCGTTATAGCATTTATCAGCGCTTTCGTGACTTTCATATCGGTTTTCTCGGCGGAAGGCGCTTCCGGTGTACTTGCCGCTCTTTGCAGCGTGACGGCGTCAATATGCTTCGGCGTACTGATTTTCCAATACAAAAAAGCGATGCGTCCGCTAATGTATGCCGGTGGCATGAGATAATTTTCATAGTATAACTGAGCGTTGCCGGTCGCCTTGTGCGACCGGCGTTTTATATGTACAGACCGCTTGACATATCGCCCCGGTTGTATTATAATTTCATAGGTCCTGTTAGTTTTTGAATCAGTAAATATTCAAGTGCAAAATGGGGGAAACAAAATGAAAAAGGCAATTATAGCTTTACTTTGTGTTTTAATTGTCGCGTTTGCTTTATGCGGGTGTAAGGAAAAGGACGGTACACTTGCCAACAAACCCGTTGAGGATAAATCAAGCGATATTTCAGAAGGTTCGGAAAACGGTAACGGCGCTACGGATGAGACTTTAGTGCCGAATGATGAAAACCTTCCGAAATCCGATGACGTTGACCTTTCATCATACAAGCGTCCGGCTGAAGTTTTGGATTTGGATTTGTCAAAAAGCGACCCGTCTACCGATAACGTGCGCTTTACGTTTGAAGACGGTAAGGTTAAAAGCTATGAGTATAAATTAGGCGACAAAGAGGTAACGGTTACCTATACGTATTCGCAAGGCGCCGCCGAGGTGTTTGCTTTTATGGGCGACGTGCTTGTCGCCGATGATACCGTTGAGCTTTCGGATTATAACGCCGAAACCGGTTTTGCGGTTATTGACGGTTACTTTTTCAAAGGTTTTACCGCGAAATAAAACTTTATATTGTGTGTTTCAAGCCGGTCGTGGCAGTCACGACCGGCTTGATTTTTCTTGACAAGTAATTCTCACGGTGCTATAATAATTTGCGAAAGTTTCGCAAATTGGGGTGTTAAAATGCAAAAATACGAAACAAAACAAAGAAAAGCGCTCATAAAGCTTTTCGCCGAAAACGCCCATAAGTCCTTTAGTGTAAAGGATATTGCCGCGGCTCCCGGGATGAACGGCGTCAGCGTCAGCGCTATTTACCGTAATCTTTCGGATTTGCAGGATGAAGGCAAGGTGCAAAGGGTCACGCCGTCAGGCAGTAAAAAGGTTTATTACCGCTATACCGGCGCGAAAAACTGCGAAAGACATTTGCATATGTCATGCTCTAAATGCGGCAAGACTTTTCATATGGACGTGCCTGCGACCGATTTGCTTATAAGCGAAGTTTTAAGCGAGTCCGATTTTAAGGTGGACAGCGCCAGCACGCTACTTTTAGGCACCTGTTCAAAGTGCAGAAAATAACCGCGGAAACGTAAGAAAAAAGACTTTTAAGGAGATGTTTATGAAAAGAATTTCAGCTTTGGTTATTTGCTTTGTTTTAATGTTTACCATGTCGGCTTGCGGTGTCGGTAAGAATTCAAAGATTCAAATCGTCACCACTATTTTTCCGGTTTACGACTGGGTGAGGGAAATAGTCGGCGATAACGATAATATAGAAATTACAATGCTTATAGACAGCGGCGCGGACTTGCACAGCTTTCAGCCCACTACCGACGATATAATAAATATGACCACCTGCGATATGTTTGTGTACGTCGGCGGCGAGTCGGATAAATGGGCAGAGGACGCTCTTAAAGAAAAACAGAATAAAGATATGGTAATAATAAATCTGCTTGACGCTCTTGAAGACGGTAAAAAGGAAGAGGAAATAAAAGAGGGCATGGAAGCGGAAGAAACCGAAGAAGAGGAAATCGAATATGACGAACATATCTGGCTTTCTCTTAAAAATGCAAAGATTTTATGCGGCGCAATAAGCGACGGATTATCAAAGGCGGATAAGGAAAACGCCGATAACTATAAGAAAAACGCCGAATCATACCTTCAAAAACTCGATAAGCTCGACGGCGAATACGAGCAGGTGGTAAGTGCGGCGAAGAACAAAACTCTCGTTTTCGGCGACCGTTTTCCGTTCCGCTATATGACCGACGATTATGGCATTGACTACTATGCGGCGTTTGTCGGTTGCTCCGCCGACAGTGAGGCGAGCTTCAAAACAATTATATTTTTGGCTGAAAAACTGGATGCGTTAAACCTCGGATATATCATAAAGATAGAGGGCTCTAAGAGTGATATTGCAAACTCTGTAATTGAAAACAGCAAATCTAAAAACGCCGAAATACTTACGCTTGATTCCATGCAGTCGGTAACCGCCGAAAAGGTTAAAGACGGCGCCACATATATCGGTATATGCGAAAAAAACCTTGAAGTTCTTAAAAAAGCGCTGAATTAAAAAGGAGAAAATATGGCTCTTATTACCTGTAAAAACTTGAAACTCGGCTACGGCGGGCGCGCGATAATCGACGGCTTGAATTTTGAAGTAAATTCAGGAGATTATCTTTGCATAGTAGGTGAAAACGGGTCGGGAAAAACTACACTTATGAGAACCCTTTTGGGACTGAACCCGCTTATTTCAGGTGAAATAATTTTCGGGGACGGTCTTAAAAAGAATGAAATCGGATACCTGCCGCAACAAACGGTCGTTCAACGCGATTTTCCGGCAAGCGTTTTTGAAATAGTGCTTTCTGGCTTTTGCGGTAAAGCGGGACTAAACCCGTTTTATGCGGCGTCACAACGGAAAGAAGCCCTTGCAAATATCGAAAAAATGGATATAGGCAACCTGAAGAACCGTTGTTACCGCGAGCTTTCCGGCGGACAGCAGCAAAGAGTTCTGCTCGCCCGCGCGCTTTGCGCTACAAGTAAGCTTATACTGCTTGACGAGCCGGTCGCCGGTCTTGACAGCAAGTCGACCGAAGGTATGTATTCAATAATCGAAAAATTAAACAAACGGGAAAATATCACGGTAATTATGATTTCGCATGACATATCGGCGGCGCGTAAATACGCTTCGCATATTCTTCACGTCGGGAATGAGTTCTTTTTCGGCAGTAGGGAAGAATACGGGAAACTGAAAACGGCAGAGGTGAGCGGAAATGAATGAAATAATTGAAAGACTTTATCGGTACATTCAGTTTCCGATTGTAAGAAACGCGCTGATAGTCGGCGTGCTTATCGCTCTTTGTTCATCGCTGCTCGGCGTTACGCTCGTGCTTAAAAGATTTTCTTTTATCGGCGACGGGCTTTCTCACGTCGCTTTCGGCGCTATGGCGGTGGCGGCGGTCGCGGGTCTTACCAACGATATGCCCTTTGTACTTGCGGTTACGGTCATAAGCGCCGTGCTGTTGCTTCGTACAGGCACAAATACCAAAATCAAAGGCGACGCGGCGGTCGCGATGATTTCAGTAGGTGCGCTTGCCGTAGGCTATTTGCTTATGAATGTGTTTCATCCTAAATCGAATAACGTAGCGGGGGACGTTTGCAGTACACTTTTCGGTCAGATTTCAATACTTACGCTTTCAAAAACCGAAGTGTGGCTCTGTATTGTACTTTCCGCCGTTGTGGTCGCGGTTTTCATACTGTTTTACAATAAAATATTCGCGCTTACCTTTGATGAGGACTTCGCCGGCGCAACCGGAACAAAGGTCTCTGTTTACAATCTTATAATAGCCGTAATAGTCGCGGCGGTTATAGTGCTTGCAATGAATCTTGTCGGCTCGCTTCTTATATCCGCGCTGGTAATATTCCCGGCGCTCTCCGCAATGCGCGTTTTCAAAACCTTTAAGTCGGTAACGGTTTGCTCGGCGATTATTTCGGTTGTTTGCGCGTTGCTCGGTATGCTTGTTTCAATAGCTACGGGTACTCCGGTAGGTTCAACTATAGTGGTTGTCGATATATTTGTTTTCTTTGTATTCTATCTTTGCGGTTTGTTGACAGAAGGTGTTAAAAGGTGAAAAAAGTATTATTACTGGTTATTTCGGCACTCTTTGTTTTGAATCTTTGTTCGTGTGCAAAGTCGAATAACAACGGAAACCGGACCGGCGCCAAAACCGTCGACGATATACTGAACGAAGCGGAAAACGGAGGCTACAAAGAAAGCGAGACTTCTCCCGCAAAATTCTCAGGTGACGGCGAAAAAGCTATAACGGATAAAAAATGCGATATAGACCTTACCGCGATGGATTCAAACATGGTGACGGCAACCGTCAATGATTTTTATGCCAACCCCGAAAATTATATCGGTAAAATAATTAAAGCGCGCGGCACTTTTGATGTTTACGAGGCGGAGACACGCAACTATTACCTTTGCGTTATGACCGACCCTACGGGCTGTTGTTCACCGTCAGTTGAGTTTCTGCTAAAGAACGAGCGAAAATATCCCGATGAATTTCCCGCAAAAAATGAGACTGTTACCGTAATCGGCGAATTTGAAACCTACCTTGAAGACGGTAAAAAGTATTGCCAGTTAAAAGATTCGCTTATAAACTGAATATCCGGAAAAACCGGGCAAAAAAAGACCTCTTGAAACTTCAAGAGGTCTTTACTTTTTTGATTACTCCTCGAACAACTCGGTAGAGAGGTATCTGTCGCCCGTGTCGGGTAATAAAACAACTATCGTTTTACCCGCGTTTTCCGGTCGCCTGGCAAGCTTTACCGCCGCAAAAAGCGCCGCGCCTGAGGAGATGCCTACGAGCACGCCCTCTTTCTTTGCTATAAGTCTGCCGGCGCTCATGGCGTCGTCGTTTGAAACGGTAATTACCTCGTCGTAAATATCTCTGTTAAGTATATCCGGTATAAAGTTCGCGCCGATACCCTGAATCTTATGCGGTCCGGCGTTACCCCCGGATAAAAGCGGCGAGCTTTCCGGCTCAACGGCGATTACTTTTATATCCGGCTTTTTGGATTTGAGATATTCGCCCGTACCGGTGACGGTGCCGCCCGTACCCACTCCGGCCACGAAAACATCAACGTTTCCGTCGGTATCCGCGAATATTTCGGGACCGGTCGTATCAAAATGCGCTTTCGGGTTTGCGGGGTTTGTAAACTGACCGGCGATGAAAGAACCGGGAGTTTCTTTTGAAATTTCTTCCGCTTTCTCTATTGCGCCTTTCATACCGAGTTTGCCGTCGGTAAGAACCACCTGCGCTCCGTACGCCTTCATAAGCTTCTGCCGCTCAACCGACATACTGTCCGGCATAACGATAACCGTTTTATATCCTCTCGCCGCGGCGACAAGCGCGAGACCGATGCCCGTGTTGCCCGAGGTCGGCTCGATTATTACGGCGCCGGGTTTAAGCTTTCCGCTACGCTCGGCGTCGTCTATCATCGCTTTGGCGACGCGGTCTTTTACCGAGCCCGCCGGGTTAAAATATTCGAGCTTTGCAAGAACTTTTGCGCCAAGCGAGAGTTCTTTCTCTATATTCGTAAGCTCTAAAAGCGGAGTGTTGCCTATAAGCTCATCCGCCGATTTATAAATCTTTGACATATTTGTGCCTCCGTTTAATATCAGTAAAGCTTCAAATCTATCCAAAGGTTTTCGTAATACTTTCTGATTTCGGGGTCGATATCGTGATAATACTGCGCTTTTTCTATTTCGTATTCGTCGCCGGGGTAGAGTATTTCATCCTGATAAAAACTGTATTCCTCATTTTCGACAACCGACTTATTAGGCGAAGCGTAACAGATATATTCCGCGTTTGCAAGCGCTATCGGCGGGTCTAAAAGGAAGTCGATATAAAGCATTGCCGCTTCATAGTTTCTGACGCATTTCGGTATACATACGGCGTCCACGAATATATTTGTTCCCTCTTCGGGGTAGTAGAAACCGAGGTCCTCGTTGTTATCGAGCATCGTGTAGTAATCGCCGGCGTAATAAGGACCTATCGCCGCTTCACCGGTCTCCATTTTGCCGTATATTTCATCCATAACATAGGATTGCAAAACGTCCTTGCCTTCTTTGAGAAGCTTTGCTGCCGCATCCCAGTCCTTTTTGTTTGTGGAGTTAAGGTCCTGCCCCAAAATCATCTGCGCCGTCATGAATGCGTCGCGCGGGTTGCTGAAATTGAGCGACATATCGCGGTACTTTTCATCCCATAGCGCTTTCCATGAATGCTCAGGCTCGCCTATGAGCGCGGAATTGTATATAACGCCTACCATACCTACGCTGTAAGGCACCGAGTATTCGTTATTCTTATCGTAGAAAAGATTTTTATACTTATCGTAAATAAGGTCGTAGTTTTTAAGCTTTCCGACGTCGATTTTTTCGAGCATATCTTCGCGTATCATTCGTTCTATCATATAGTCGGAGGGGATGACTATATCATACGATACGCCGCCGCTTTTAAGCTGTGAGTACATACTTTCGTTGCTCTCGAAGGTGGTATAATTCACGTGTATACCGGTCAGCTTTTCAAATTCACGGTTTACGTCTATGGAATCATCCGAGCCGTCGGATATATACTCGCCCCAGTTGTAAACGTTAAGCACCGTACCCGAAAGTTCTTTTGTATATGTGCCGCGAAGGTCCGCGTCAAGGTCCGCGGAATATTCATATCCGCAACCGGATAAAAGAGTAAACAATAGGACAGCCGTAAGCATTAAGGCAATAAATTTTTTAGTCACGCGAATTCCTCCTTTGCTCACTCTTCGTCTGTACGATATTATAAAGTATCAGCAAGACGAATATAGTCAGGAAAACAATGGTGGAGAGGGCGTAGACGTCCGGTTTTACCGTCTTTTTCGTCATATTGTAAATCACGACCGGCAACGTCTGATAGTGACCGCAGGTGAAATAACTGATAACGAAATCGTCGAGCGACAGTGTAAACGACATAATAAACCCGGTGAAAATACCCGTTTGTATTGAAGGAATTACCACCTTGAAAAACGCCTGTACCGGCGTACAGCCAAGGTCGAGCGCCGCTTCGTGCAGATTTTTATCGGTTTGGCGCAGCTTCGGAATTACCGAAAGTATAACGTAGGGCAGGTTAAAGGTGATATGAGCCACAAGTACGGTTATAAAGCCGAGCGATTCCGAAAGCCCTATCAGTTTGCCGAAGAATACGAACAGAAGCATAAGGGAGATACCTGTTACGATATCGGCGTTCATCATGGGTATATTTGTGACGGTTGTCACAAAACCGCGGGTCACCTTTTTGCGAAGCGCGGTAATGCCTACCGCTGCCGCGGTTCCGAGTACCGTTGCAATGCTTGCGGAGAGAACGGCTACGGTGAGCGTGTGTTTAAGACCGTCCATCATGGCGGTATCAAAAAGTATTCCTTTGTACCAGTCGAGAGAGAACTTATCGAATATCCAAACGCTCGAACCGGAGTTGAAAGAGAAAAACACCATGACCGCGACGGGCGCGTAAAGGAAAGTAATCATCAAAGCGACGTAAATCTTAGAAAAAACCTTCATACGATAACGCTCCCTTCATCGTCGTCGGTAAATCTGCTCATAATCGCAAGACAAAGCAGTATCATTACCATAAGCACGAGCGAAAGCGCGGAGGCGACGTTGTAGTAATCGGGTCCCATTCCGAACAGATACTCGATAGCGTCGCCGATAAGCCAGTTTTTGTTGCCGCCGAGTTTTTGGGAAATGTAGAACGTACTTACCGAGGGAACGAAAACCATTGTGATACCGGAAATAACGCCCGGCATTGAAAGCGGAAGTATAACTCTGCGAAGGCGGGACGGACCGTTTGAGCCCAAGTCCTGCGCCGCTTCAAGCAGGGAATTGTCTATCTTCGACATTACCGAATAAATCGGCAGTATCATATACGGTATAAAATCGTAAACCATACCGAGGATGACCGCGCCCGGCGTGTTTATGAGCTTGAGCTTGGGCAGGCCCACGGACTGCAAAAACGTATTTATAAGACCGGTGTTAGCGAGTATTGATATCCATGAATAGGTGCGGATGAGAAAGTTCATCCACATCGGGAGCATCACTATTATCATGACCATACGCTGTGAGCTTACTTTCATTTTAGTCATAAAGTAAGCCATGGGGTATGAGATGACCAGCGTAATGGCGGTCGCTATCACGGCGTAAAGAATCGATACGCCGAACGCTTTTTTGTATCTGCCTATTTCCGAAATGTTGGCGAGCGTAAACGTGCCGGATTCGTTGGTGAAAGCGAAATACGCCATCATAAGAAGCGGAACGATAACGAATATCGCCGCCCAAACAAGGTATGGAGCCGCCACGAGCCGGCTTCCGAAACTCTTTTTGTTCACGGCGTTATTCCTCCTCTTGCGCGTTATCGGAGAGGTGGTCCATCTCTTCGCTGTATGAGCTGTAATCGCCGTAGAGACCGGAGTATTCCGACTTTTTCATAATGTGGATAGCGTCGGGCTCGATGTAAAGACCGACACTGTCGCCGACGGAGCATTCGTCGGTTGTCTGAATCATCCACTTAAAGCCGCCTATGTCAACTATGATTTCATAGTGAACGCCGAGGAAAGCGACCGACGTAACCGTGCCGGTCAGCATGCCTTTTTCTTTTGATACTATATCAACGTCCTCCGGACGCACGACCACGTCTACCGCCTCGCCGTTTTCAAAGCCCTTGTCAAGGCACTCGAACGTATGACCCGAGAATTTAACCACAAGGTCTTTTTCCATAATGCCGTCAAGAATATTCGATTCGCCTATGAAATCGGCGACAAACGCGTTTTTCGGTTCGTTGTAAATATCTTTCGGTGTTCCTACCTGCTGTATCTTTCCCTTATCCATAACTACGACCCGGTCGGACATAGTGAGAGCCTCCTCCTGGTCGTGGGTAACGAATACGAATGTGATACCGAGCTGCTGCTGAATGTTGCGCAACTCCTTTTGCATATCCTTGCGCAGTTTCAGGTCAAGCGCCGCGAGCGGTTCGTCAAGAAGCAGAACGCGAGGCTTATTGGCAATGGCGCGCGCTATCGCAACACGCTGCTGCTGACCGCCCGAAAGGGTGGCTATCCTGCGCTTTTCAAAGCCTTCGAGATTAACGAGCGAAAGCATTTCGGAAACCGTTTTTTTAATTTCCTCTTCCGGCATTTTTTTGACGCGCAGACCGAACGCCACGTTTTCAAAAACGTTAAGGTGTTCAAAGAGCGCATAGCGCTGAAAAATGGTGTTTACCTGCCTTTTGTAGGCGGGAACACCATTAAACTTTTTACCCTCAAAGATAACTTCGCCGCAATCCGGGTCCAAAAAACCGGCTATGAGGCGCAGTGTTGTGGTCTTTCCGCAACCCGAAGCGCCCAGCAGGGTTATAAACTCTTTATCCTTAATTTCGAGATTAAGACCGTCCAAAACCTGCTCGTTGTCAAACGATACGCTGATGTCTTTGAGTTCAACAATATTTTCTTTTGCCATTTAAGCATCCCCCTTTGTCACACGGTGAGTGTCGACAGTAGTAAAATTTTACCCTGCGCGATACTTGGTACCCGTCTGTTTGTATGCCCTGACAAAGGGTTTTTCACAGTTTGAAATCAAGCTGCGGCATACATTAGTATCGGGCACCCATTTCTACACAGATGCATAAATCACGAATATTTAATTTTTATATATTCGATGTGTATGAATATACGCTAAAATGCCCGAAATGTCAAGTGAATTTTGCAAATAATCCGATATTTCCCGCTCGCTTTTTGAGCCGTTTTTTGAAACCTCGTTTTTGCTCGCTTTTTCTCGGTATTTCTCCGTTTTTCTCGATTTTTTTCTTAGAAGCAAAAAGTTGATTTTTCAGGTGATTTATTGTATAATAACAATAATGTGCCATTGGAGGTAAATTATGCCCGATGTTAAAAAGCTAATTGCTCAAAATATAACCGAGTTGAGGCTGTTAAACGGAATGACCCAGGCGGAGCTCGGCGAAAAACTCAACTATTCGGATAAGACGATTTCAAAGTGGGAACGCGGCGAATCAACTCCCGATATCGAAGCGCTTGTGATGATTTCCGATTTATTCGGCGTAACGCTCGATTCGCTCGCGCGGCAGGACGTAGCCGATAAAACGGATACAGGCCAAAAAAAGCAGCGCATTTACAACCACCGCGCCATAATGCTTACAATAGAGGCGTCCATAATGCTCGCGGCGTTATTCGCCTTTGTTATAACCACGCTTATAATAAGGCGTTCCGCTTTTCAGATGCTTTATTTCGTTTACGCCGTGCCGCTGGTATTTATAATCGAGCTTATATTCAACTCGATTTGGATAAATCCACGCCGCAATTATTATATTGTGTCGGCGCTCATGTGGTCTGTACTCGCGGCTATACATATAACATTTATGCATTTCGGCATAGGCGTTACCCAGATATATCTTATCGGGATAGCGGGGCAGCTGATAATCATCGTCTGTTCGTTTTTGAGCCGACCTTTCAAGAAAAAGAAGGCAAAAACCGACGGTGACAATTAAATATTCTTACCGAACCGAGCGACTCTCCGAAACGGAGAGTCGCTCTCCTTTTCATAGTTTGTGCTTTTACCGTCGTTATTATATAATATTCCCAAAAGGAAGTGAATCGGCTTGAATATAATGTTTTGCGGCGATAAGAACGCGCGGCGCGG
>JAFZIW010000030.1 GCA_017554125.1 Clostridia bacterium
TCAAGCTCCGATTCATATTTAATATGTCTGAAAACACAGCCGCCGCACCGGCTGAAATACGGGCAGTCGGTATCGGTCCTGTTTTCCGACGGCGAGAGTATTTCGAGTAGCTTCGCGTAGGCGTAGCGCGGCTTTACTTTTAATACTTTCGCTTTTACTTTATCGCCGACGGCGGTAAGCGGAACGAATACCGCCATACCCTCAAAACGCCCTACGCCTGAGCCTTCGGCGGTAACGTCGGTTATATCGAGCGTAATAATATCGTTTTTATTCATTTTCGGCTATTTTCTCCGCCGTAACGCCCTCGCTGAAAATGGCGGTACCCCTGCGTGAATCAAATTTATCTGTTTTTATATTGAGCGGTATATTGTTAATGATAACGCTTTTCTCGCTGAGCCACCTGATGTCAGCCGTCTTTACGCCGGTTTGCCAGAAAATATTTTTACGCGCACAATCCTCCACGAGCTCGCCTCTTACGGCGTAACCCATGTTGTTTTCCACAAGGTAAAAATCTATTTGCGCTTTATCCTGCGGCGAGGTCGAGCTCTTCATGAATTTACCTTCGGGCAGGTCGGTAATATCGGGATTAAGCGATTTTACCGCCGCGAAAACCGTATTAAAAATGATTACGGCAAAGGTCAGGATGAAAAGTGATACCGTTAAAACATTTCTCTTCATAAAATCACCTTAAAAGCTTATGTCGGCTTCAAAATTCGGCGCGGCGTTCAAAACGTCCGCGGTTTTATTGTAATCGGCGACGGCGTATCTGCAATGCACCGCGTATGCCGACGCGAAATACGGGAATACAAAGATAGTCGGGATAACGAAAACGCAAGCGATAATGTAGCCGATAAAGCTTAAAATCAGCATTATAAAATCTTTTCTCGTCACGCGAGCGATAATCTTCGATATTTGCATCGCCTCGGATACGTTCAGATTTTCGTTTGCGGCGATAAGAAACGGCGCGAGATAGAATTTGAACATAACGGTAAGCAGTAGCGCCAGCGCCGCGACCCGTAAAATATAGCTCAGAACTCCGAACAGCGACGCCCACGAGGGTATCTGCATACCGAGCATCTTGAAAAACTCACCGCTTGATATAAGCGAGCAGATTACCGAGGGCAAAAACAGAAATATCCCTATAAAAAGCGCGTTGCCCGAGAGTATCAGCGAAAGGCGCACCGCCTTAAAATAATCTTTCGCGCAGGAAAAATATTTGAAAGCGGTAACCGGTTCGCAGTCGCTTCCGAATATCATTCTTACCGAGAAATATGCGAAGCCCATTATAAGCGGGCAAAAAAGAAGAACAAACACCGCGGCAAAAAACGCGAGCGCAACCGCACCGCCCGCAACCGCGCCGAGAGTGCGGAAACAGGTGGTAAGCACAAGCCAGGTGAAAACAAGCATAGATGATACCACCGCCGCCTTGAAATAATTGCCGGCGAGCGCCGTGCGAGCCGTCTTTTTTACTGCCGAACCGGAAACATTCATAGTAATCTCCTTGATTTGTAGATGAAAATTAAAGTGTTTTAAGGTTGGCGAAATTCGCCATAATCTTTTTTGTGCCCACGCTGTCAAACGCGATTTCGAGCAATTCGTCGTTGCCCATGGGTTTTACCGATATTATCATGCCCTTGCCGAACGTTTTATGCTCTACCGTCTGTCCGGGCGAATACGCGGCGGACGGGGCGGGGGACGCCGGTTTAATCACGTTGCGCTTTTCAAACCTGTGCTTGCGTTCGTTATTGCCTGCGGCGAACGGGTTATCAAAATCGGTATCGAAACCGAAATCACCGTCGTTTTTATAACCGTAGTCGCCGAAAGGACGTTTACGGTAGCCGTAGCCTGACTGACCGCCGGAGGAATAGCCGCCGAAAGCGGGTTGTTCTTCTCTTGTTTCGCAAAGCTCCTCGGGTATTTCCCTTAAAAATCTGGATGGCAAATTTCTGCCGGTTGAGCCGTAAAGCATACGGGTTGCGGCTCTTGTTACACAGAGCTGCTTTTTAGCTCTCGTTATAGCCACGTAGGCAAGCCGCCGTTCTTCTTCCATTTCCTGCGGACCGGCGTATAGCGTCTGCGTGCCGGGGAAAAGCCCCTCCTCCATGCCTACGAGGAAAACGTTTTCAAATTCAAGCCCCTTTGCCGAGTGTATCGTCATAAGAGTTACCCTGTCTTCGGAAGTATCATACGAATCAATGTCGCTTACAAGGGCGATTTCCTCTAAAAACGCCGCAAGCGACGGCTCTTCGTTTTCCTGCTCGTAAATGCTCACCATGTTTTGCAGTTCCTTGATATTTTCGAGCCTGTCCTGCGATTCGGGCGTGTTTTCAAAAATCAGGGCGTTGCGGTAGCCCGATTTTTCGAGCACCGCTTCAAGCAACGCGGAAAGTGAGATTTCTTTTTCCGCTTTTCTAAGCTCTGATATCATATCGCCGAAAACGTTAAGCTTACCGGCGCAGTTTGCAAGGATCGGATATTTGCCGCAGGAGCGCAGTATTTCATACATACTCGCGCTTTCCGCGGCGGCGAGGTCGTGAAGCTTACCGACGGTGGTATTTCCTATGCCGCGCGCCGGTTCGTTTATAATGCGGGTAAGCCGCAAATCGTCGGCGGGGTTGTTTATAACGCAAAGATATGAAAGAACGTCTTTGATTTCCTTGCGGTCGTAGAATCTTGTGCCGCCGATTATTCTGTACGCTATTCCCGAGCGCGCAAGCACGTTTTCAAAGCCTGCGGACTGCGCATTTATCCGGTAAAGTACGGCGTTATCCGAAAACTTTCCGCCGCGCCGCACGTTTTCGAGTATCCTGTCCGCGACGTATTTTGCCTCGCCGCGTTCGCTTTCGGCGATATATACCGTTATCGGGTCGCCGTCCTCGCCGGCGGTCCATAACGTTTTGCCCTTTCTGCCGAGGTTGTTGTTTATGACCTTGTTGGCGGCGGCAAGTATGGTGCCGGTCGAGCGGTAGTTTTGCTCTAACCGTACCGTTTTGGCGTTTTTGAAGGTTTCTTCAAAGCTTAAAATATTCTCAATGGTGGCGCCGCGGAAGCGGTAAATGCTCTGGTCGTCGTCGCCTACGACGCAGATATTGTTATGTACGCCGGAAAGAAGTCTCACAAGCTCATACTGCGCGTGGTTGGTATCCTGGTATTCGTCCACCATGATATATCTGAACTTGCAGGCGTAGTAATCGAGCGCGTCACGGCATACGCCGAACAGCCGCACGGTGTTGGTTATCATATCGTCGAAATCCATGGCGTTTGCCGCGAGCAGTCGCCTTTGGTATTCCCGGTAGAGCGCGGCTACGGTTTTGTTCCGGTAATCGTGACCGGCGCTGCTTTCAAACTCATCCGGGTCGATAAGCGAATCTTTTGCGTTGGATATTACAGATAGCACCCACTTGACGGGAAACATTTTTTCGTCGATTTCGGCGGCTTTGATAATATCCTTCATTACCCGTTTCTGGTCGTCGGTATCGTATATGGTAAAACTCGGGGTAAAGCCTATTTCCTGCGCGTAGCGGCGAAGTATTCTTCCGCAGATACTGTGAAACGTACCCGCCCAGATATTGTCCGAAAGGCTTCCGAGTTTGGCGTTTATTCTGTTTTTAAGCTCGCTTGCCGCCTTGTTTGTAAAGGTTATGGCTAAAATTTCCCAGTCATGAGGAGCGTTCTTCGCATACGCGCCCGCCGGCAGATAATCGCTTTCGCCCGCGATATATTTTTCCGCCGCCGCGATTTCGGCTTCGCTTAATACCGGCGGATTTTCCGAAAGGTAGGCGTTGCCGTATTTGATAAGATAAGCGGTACGGTTTACAAGAACGGTGGTTTTGCCGCTGCCCGCGCCCGCGAGCACCAAAAGCGGACCGTTTACCGTGGTCACCGCCTCAAACTGGCGTTCGTTCATATCGCGGAAATCGTATTCCACGAGTTTTTTGATAAGTTCTTTTGCTTTCATTTGAGAATTATTTGTCCTCGTAAATAAAATGTCTGATTTTTTTAAGCAATTCGCCGCAGGTTTCACAATGCGCCGTCATTAGAAGCGGCTTTGTAAGGTCAAGCGCGAACACCTCATCCGCGTTCTTCGCGTTTACGGTTTTCTTGCCGAGCGAAAGCTCAATATCATAAGGCTCGCTCGCCGCGATACCGAAAAATTCCCTGACCGATGCGAAATCTCTTAAAATTATTGTTTTTTCAAGCACTTTTTTCATCCCCCGTATCGTCGGTATGAAGATAACGACCGCGTATTCGTAAGGTAAATTGACGATAGCCGCCTTTACAGCTCGTATATGCCGTCGTCGAGCAATACGTACTCGCGGTCTGCAACGGCAAGATAGCTCTTTACGCTCCGATCGAACTGGCAGTAGTCCTCGACCGCGTAGGTGTCGAGGTTGACCTTTGTGAGAGAATAAGAGCCGACGTTGCTGACGAAAGCGTTGTTTCCTTCAATGAAAATACTGCGCGGTTTCGAGAAAGGCGAACGCGTACCGCCTATGCGAAGCTCCTCGCGCATTGTGGCTAA
>JAFZIW010000002.1 GCA_017554125.1 Clostridia bacterium
CGTATGGGTCAGCTCGTCGGCACCGAGGCGTCGAAGCGTTTGGGCGTACCTTTCGGCATAGTCGATTTATCGCTCGCCCCCACCCCGGCGGTGGGCGACTCGGTAGCGCATATCCTCGAAGAAATGGGACTTGAAGTATGCGGTACCCACGGCACGACCGCGGCGCTCGCGCTTCTTAACGACGCCGTTAAAAAAGGCGGTGTTATGGCGTCTTCGTCGGTCGGCGGACTTTCGGGCGCGTTTATCCCCGTATCCGAGGACGCCGGCATGATAGCGGCGGCGCGTTCGGGCGACCTGAAAATAGAAAAGTTAGAGGCAATGACCGCGGTTTGCTCGGTAGGTCTCGATATGATAGTTATCCCCGGTGATACTCCCCCCGACGTGATTTCCGCGATAATCGCCGATGAGGCGGCGATAGGTATGGTCAACTCAAAGACCACCGCCGTAAGAGTGATACCAGCGATAGGCAAAAAAGCGGGTGACTCGCTTAATTTTGGCGGCCTTTTGGGCGAGGGTCCCGTAATGAACGTAAACCTTAAAAGCAGTCCGAAAAGATTTATCGACCGCGGCGGCAGAATACCCGCGCCCTTACAGAGCCTTAAAAACTGACGCATTATACCGCTTGCGCCCGCGTATAATAAAAATGCTTGACAACAAGCGGCGGCGGTGGTATAATTCACGCATATTTAGAGGCGATAACGCAAGAGAAGTACCCGTTTTACGGCGCAAAGTGAGCAGGAGACAGTGAAAACCCTGACGCACGGAACCGGCGAATAACACTTGCCAGCCGCAATCTGAACCGCGAAAGCAAAGTAGGTGCGCCGGGTTCATCCCGTTACAGATGATAGCAGTTTAGGCTGTAAGAGAGGCCGTATACGGCAAGTCGGGTGGCACCGCGAATAGAATTTAACGCTATTCGTCCTGATAACAGGATGAATAGCGTTTTTTTATGTCCGGTTTAGCCTTCATCGGCAACGCAGCTCCTACGCGGGACAGAAGACCGTTTGTTACGCACGTCTTCATTTGTATCCGCCTCATCCTTTCACAAATCCAATTAAACAAATATCCGACGTCTGATATCTGACGTCTGAATCCGGAGGTCTTATTATGCAACATACCGACATTTATGAAATTATGACAAGCCCCGCCTTTATAGGCGAGCACGTCACGGTCTGCGGGTGGGTACGCACCTCGCGCGATTCCAAGAACATGGCGTTTTTGGAGCTGAACGACGGCACGTCCTTAAAACACCTGCAAATCGTTATTGACAAAGCAAAATTCGACGACATCACCGAATATATGAAGCTCGGCTGTTCGCTTAAAGTCGAAGGCGAGGCGGTAAAATCGGTGGTCGCGGCGGACAGTGTGGAAATCAACGCCGAAAAGATAACCGTGCTCGGCGAATGCCCGCCGGAGTATCCGCTTCAAAAGAAGCGCCATACCCTTGAATACCTGCGCACGATTCCCGCGCTTCGCGTCCGCACCAACACCTTTAACGCGGTGTTCAGGGTGCGCTCGGTGGTTTCCGCGGCGATACACGAATACTTTACGTCGCGGCGTTTTGTCTACGTTCACACCCCGCTTATCACCGCTTCGGACTGCGAGGGCGCGGGCGAAATGTTCCGCGTCACCACCCTCGGCTTCGCACCGGAAATCAAAACCCTTGAAGAATATGACGCCGCCGATTTCTTCGGCCGCCGCGCCGCGCTTTCCGTTTCGGGTCAGCTCGACGGCGAAGTCGCCGCCATGGCGCTCGGCAAGATATACACGTTCGGTCCGTCCTTCCGCGCGGAAAAGAGCAACACCCAGCGCCACGTCGCCGAATTCTGGCACGTTGAACCGGAGGTCGCTTTTGCCGAGCTTCCCGATATAATGAAGCTTGCCGAAGGCCTTATCAAGCATATAATCGGTTCGGTGCTCGAAAAATGCCCCGACGAGATGAAATTCTTTGACGCGCATTTTGAAAACGGTCTCGTTGAAAAGCTGACGGCAGTAAGGGATCACGATTTCGCCGTAATGTCCTACACCGAGGCGATAAAAAAGCTCGAAAAGAGCGGAAAAGAGTTCAAATTCCCGGTTTACTGGGGTTGCGACCTCGCCACCGAGCATGAACGTTACATTTCCGAAGAGGTCTGCAAAAAGCCGGTATTTTTGACCGATTACCCGAAGGATATAAAATCTTTCTACATGAAACAGAACCCCGACGGCAAAACCGTTGCCGCGACCGACCTGCTCGTACCCGGCGTGGGCGAAATAATCGGCGGAAGCGAACGAGAGGCGGACCTCGACAAGCTGCTTGACGCTATGAAGAGCCGTAATATGAACCTCGACGAATACACCGACTATATCTCGCTTCGCAAGTTCGGCTCGGTGCCGCACAGCGGTTTCGGTCTGGGTCTTGAAAGAATAATTATGTACGTTACCGGCGTTTCAAACATAAGGGATGTAATTCTTTATCCGAGAACGTTCGGGACTATATATTAAACGAACGGCAGATATCCGACGTTGGATATAAGGAGCGGCAAAGCCGCGAGTATGTGCTCGGGCGTTCCTTGTATCTGAAACCTGAAATCTGCCATCTGATATCTGAATCGGTGGTGTTTATATGTACAAGTCAAAACTTAACGTCCTTGAAACTCAGGCGATAATACGGTCTTTACGGCATAAGTTTGAAGAGTGC
>JAFZIW010000003.1 GCA_017554125.1 Clostridia bacterium
ACCCACTCGTAAGAGTGCTCCGCCTGGTCAAGGGTTCCTTCGCAAACCGAGCAATAATGCCAATGGTACGTATCGTCGCTGAGCCACTCGCCAACGGTATGGTCCGCAAACGGAATTTCAGCGTCTTCGGAGACTATCGCGTGGCAATCGGCACAGTAAACGGTACCGGTATGACCTACCGCGGAGCAGGTAGCGGCAACGGCGCCTAAAGTATAGGTATTGGCGTGGTCGCAACCTTCAAGCGGTGCAAAATAACCGTTCTGCTCAACAAGGTCAAGTGAAGTGTTATAATTCTCTACCGTATACCACTCACCCTTATCGGCGCACAGTTTCTTGAAACCGTCACTCGTCGGGATGATTTCCTCTAAAATCGCGGGTAAGTCGAGTATGATCTGCTCGGTCTTGTTGCCTTCGCCGTCAAGCTTCCACAGATCGAGATTGGCAAATCTCATAAGAGGCGGAATATTTTCCATATTGCGGTCGCCGAAAGTGATAAGGACGTTATCCTCCGCAAGGCATTCGTCCGGTACGGTAAAGGTTACTTCATAGTGATAGCCGTGGGTAAGCGGTGTCTTAACGACGTCGGTTTCAAAATTAAGCGGTATCTTAGCAAAATCGGTAGTCCAGTTAACCTGAGTATCGGTTCTGTAGAATATCTTCCAATAATTATCTTCATTGGCTTCGGCTTCGTCGATTTCCATATCGAAGGAATAACGGTACGTAGCGCCGGCTTCAAACGCGCCTTCCGCCGGGCGGTACATTACGCGGGAATAACCCATTGCACCCTCGCCCCAGGTGATCATCTTGGAGGCCCATGAACCTGAATAGATGGGCTCGCCTTGCTCAATGCAAACGCCGCAGCCTTTGCAATAGATATCGCCGGTGTAACCGTCAGAAGTGCGGGTAGCTTTCACATAGTCGCGCTTCTCGGTGCCCTCGCCCTCGTGATTCTTCGGATCGAGCGGCAAGAGAACCTGATCGGAGGTAAGTTCGTTGCCTTCCGCATCAAAGTAAGCACCGCAGGCCTCGCAGGCAACGTAAGCTATATTGCCAGGTGTTGTACAAGTGGAAGCTTTTTCTTCTACCGGAACTTTTACATAGTGACTGCAATCAGCGCCGAATACCGTCGGATTATAGTTTTCAACCTGAACTTTGCTGGAATTCCAGTTAAGACTGGTCCATTTGTCGACATCGGCATTACTGCGGCTGGTACCGGTTTTAAGAACAATATTATCTGCAGTAAAATCACCAATAAGGTTTTCGCCGGTGGGGTTGCCCTCATCGTCTAAAAGATAAAGTTCGGGGTTAGCGTAATATGTTTCCATATTGTCGCCGTTGCCGTAGTTGCCAATCAAAATCAGAGCACCGTCGGGTTTAGTGCCGTAAAGGATGAACTTGACCGTACGCTTGTTATTCTCGGTATCAAGCTCATCGGATACAACTTCCACACTGGTAGTATAAGCGGAACCGTTAACAAAAAGTTTTGCAGTAGATTGAACACCTGTTTTTGCGTTCTCATCTATTGTAAATCTATAAGTGCCCGCCGCAAAAGTACCGCCAAGTTTATAAACCATGGTTTGCCATCCGTCTTCGCCGGCAAAGAAGTGAAGCATTTTCCTTATTATGACAGGCGTTTCTTCGCCTTCGGCAATCTTTTCACCGCAACCGAGGCAATAGGTATCGCCGGAGTAACCGGTCGAATGGTCGGTAGCTTTTATGACATCGCGAAGCTCGGTGCCTTCGCCCGCATGGTTATTGGGGTCGAGAGGCAATGGGTCGTTAGAGCCGGAAATTATCGCGCCGCAGCCGCTGCATGCGATATACGCGGTATGTCCTTGTGTTTTGCAGGTGGAAGCAACCGCCGCTACGGGGAGTTCATCCTCGTGAACCTCGGGGTCGAGTTCCCACTCGACGTCGGCAAGGGTGATTTCGTCGCCCTGCTCATTAAATATAGCGTCGCAATTATCGCAGGCATAGTAATCATCGTGGCCGTGGGTAGTGCAGGTGGAATCTACAGCTTCCACGAGGTGTTTGGATTCATGGGTGCAGACAGTTACCGGATCAAAGAAACCGTCGGGGATTTCAGAACGGGTTACGCCGGCAGAGCTTAGTCTACGCCATTTATGAGTAGTTGATGAAGATATATCTTTTGTGTTGGTATACGTATTAAAATCGTATTTGATTATTGACGAAGCTTCTGTTGCATTTCCTGCTTCATCTATTGAATAAAGCTTAGGATGGGCACAGGCAAAAACAGCATCGCCCGAGCCGTCTAAAGCACCGTCATAGTTACCTATATACATTGAAAAGTTTCCGGAAATGTCTGACGAAATATTAAACGTAACAATGTATTTGCGGTTTGCTTCATCATAAGTATAGTTCCGGTTATTAAACTTAGCATTATCATCACCGCTGTTCCATACTCTTCCGCACGGATAACAAACCGGTGTACCGGAAGTGATGAGACAGTCCATCTCAAATCGGTAATCACCTGCCGGAATGTCAGCCCAAGACGTAGTGTAAGCAACGCATCCGTACGCGTTGGTTCCGTCAAAGGAAAGCATATCCGCCGATTCCGCGCTTACGGGCATACCCATAAGGCAGGTGAACAGTGACGCTAACATACATACCGCCACAAAAACGCCGAGTAATCTTTTTGAAAGCTTTGCCATTTTTTTTCCTCCTAAATCAGATTTCAGATGTCAGACATCAGATGTCAGACTATATGTGCGGCGGCACCGCCGCCGCGGTTAGATTAACTTATTTTTCGAGCCACTGAACTTTACGCGGGTTTTTATCGAAAGTAGCGACTGCCGATTCAAGGGATGCTTGGTCATAAGTGTCCCTGTTTCTACCGTACCACATACCTTCGCTACGCTCGTTTTTCGCGTGGTAGAAGGTATTGCCACTTATCTCGAAGCCGTACTGCTCGCCCGGATATGACCAGTAAACCGTGGAACGATTGGAAAGGTCGAAGGTATTGCCGGTTATCTTACAGTTAACGGCGTTTTTGAACTTACGGGAACCTACATATATATTATAGCCGACGTTGCTGTGACGCTGATAATGGCTCCAGCTGTATCCGCTGTAACGGAAGCAGTTATCCGAAAGGTCAAAGTTTATTATGTTCGCAAGACAAGGCTCGGTATTCGACTGGTTGCCGTGCCAGAACTCGATAGCATAGCAGCAATACTCAATGATATTGTCCCTTACCGTTATATCCTCGTAGTACACGTTATCGCCGATATGGGGGTTGCCGTCCTCATCGTAACCCGGGGCGTCCTTATCGTTACCCTGGAAGGTATAACCGGTATCGTACGCCTGATACATCCAGTTATTTCTTACTACCATACCTTTGCTTGTATTCCAATTCTGAATACAGTTGCCGAGTCTTACGGTATCGTGATGCAGCGCGCCGCCGATAAAGCCTATTTCACAGTTGGTAATGGTGCAGTAATTCGTACAGCTGCCGGTATAAACACCGCCTCTGGAAAAATATTTAAAACGGAGGTTATCAACAGTGACGTGGTCCTTACTGATAAGGAAGGCTTCGATCCTCAGGCTTATTTCTATATCATCATAGTATTTGCCGGGATTGCCGCCGTCAAAATACACGTAAAGGGAATCGTTACCGCTGTTGAAAAAGTAATCGCCGTTTTTTTCAAGCGTGGTAAGGCCGTTAAACTTTTTATAACCTACAAGCTCGCCGTGGTTGAAAACCACCTGACCGACGTCACTTTCCGTTATGGTGATCTTCCAGATATTTTTCTTTTTGGTCGCCAGCCAGTATTTTTCATCGGCGTAGTTTGCCGCCGAGCCGTAGAACGTAGGCTTCTGACCGGTGCCGTATGAGCCGTATATAACGCCCTCGCGCCCACGGATAGAGCTGGTCATGCGCCAAACGCCGCCGCGCTCAAAGAGTATCGCGTCGCCCGGCTTTGTGGGATTGGTCGCGAAAATATCCGCGTCAAGCGTTTTTACGGGACGGCTTGGAGAAAGACCGTCGTTCTTTTCATCATCGCCATCCGGCGAGACGTAATAGGTCTTACCCGTCCAGTGATAGATCTCGGCGGTGTTAGGCGAGTTGATCACGTTGTTACGCATAGTGACCGCAAGAGCCTCCGCGCCGCCAGGCTCTACAGGAGAATAAGTATCGGTGCGCCACTTGGTATCGAGAGTGGCGGGCGAGGTGCCTTTTTCCACCAGCGAGGTGGTGACGGCGTCTTCATCATCGTCAAGGAAGCTTAACATAGCGTCATCGCCGCCGGATATCTCGTAAGGCCTTTCGGTTTCATCATCCGTCGGATCGTCCACCGGGTCATCGGTGCCGGTCTCAATAGTTGACGAATAGGGCTTACCCGCCTTAGTTGTTTTTGCACTGTCACAACCTGTAAGCAAAAGCAATAAGGCGGCGCACAGTAATGCTATAAGTCTTTTCATAGTTTCCCCCTTCTTCCAAAGTAAACCGGAAACCGTTATTTCATTTTTGCGAGAACTTCATTTGCCTTCTTAACGGCAAGGTCATAAGTCGGGTTAAGCTCATTACGTTTTGAATCAAACTGAGCAAAATCGTTTCCGTTACGCGCAAAATCGGAAATACCGGCAAGGTTACCGCCTGTGCTGACAACGTCGAGAAGCGCGCTATCGCCCGGAACGAAATAGGTCGACTTCGCCATACTCGCCTTATAAACCTCATACGCCTGCTTGTTGCAGAAGAAGGTGTTGGCGTCATAATTCGCCTCATCAAGTAAGTAACGTAAGAAGTAGTAAACCGCACTGGGGTTCTTAGCGCCCTTGGGTACGCCGTATGCTTCAAGCTCCGAGAACAACTGAACGTTCTCAGCGCCCTTTATAGTCGGGATAGGAACGCAGTAGAGGTCGCCGTCCGCCTTTGACTGAACGATTTTTGCAGAAGTATTGGTTCTGCGGGTAGCTATCGCGTTAAAGGTCTGGAAGAGTACCGAGCCGTTTTCAAAGTCCTTAGGCATACGCATAGCCGAGGTCGTGTAACCCGATTTGCGGTAATCGCAGATCTTCTTCATCGCAGTACTGAGGTCCTTGCTCATAAGGTCGTTTGTATACTTGTTACCGTCAAATTTAATAATATTTTTGCCGGTGAAATAGAAGTAATCTATACCCATACTCGTACGCCACGGGTCACCGTTGAAGGTACTGTCCTTAGTAGACTTAAGGATGTTGATGAAATTATCCCAGGTCCATTTGCCCGATTTCCAGAGCTCGTACGGATCTTCAAACTTATACTTATCTATCATCGATTTTCTGTAAATCATTACATACGGCTGATTAAAGAGAGTGTCCTTGAGGTTTACGCCGTAAAGCTTGTTCTTTACAACGTACTGCTTATTGACCTTCTGGTCCCAGATAGCGCCGGAGAAATCAAAGCCGGTAGCCGACTTTATATCCTGGCAGAGATACATCCTGTGAACATTGACGTCTCTGAAACGGATGATATCAGGCGAATCGCCCGCGTTTATCTTGGCGGCGATCTTCTGATCGTAATCGTCATAACCGCCCGCTTCCCATTTGACCTTTATGCCGGTCAGTTTTTCAAACTTGGTAACAACCGAATCGGCGCCGTAGTCTTTAACGGGGTTCCAGTTGTACATATAAACGGTAGTGCCGCGAAGACTTGACGGCATCTGCGCTACCAACTGGTTAAAGGTTAGCGAATCCGCGTTTGCCACAGTCGCCTTCGAGGTATTGCCGCTCGAAGCATCGGACGTGTCGTCGTTAAGCGATACGTCACCGCCGGAACTGTCGGTATTGCCGCCGATATCGAAATCGCCGGCGTCTTCACTGAAAGAGTCATCGCCGTTGGTGTTCGCGGTGCTCTTACAGCCGGCAACGCCCAAAACCATAACGAGGGCAAGTGCCAGACACATGATTTTCAAAAGTGTTGTTTTCATAGTAATTCTCCTTTATAAACTTTTATATCAACCTACGATTCCGCAGGTGGCTATACTTTGAACAAATTTCCTTTGCATAATGAGGAAGAAGATCAAAATGGGCAGTATCGCGATAAGACAGCAGGTAAGAAGTAACGTTCCGTTAGAATAAGCAAACTGATTTCGTATGTCATTCAGAAGGGAAAGATTGGTGTTGAAGTTAGAGAGCACAACGCTCATCGGCTGTTTGCTTGAAAGGAATATCTGCGCCTGATAATAATCGTTCCAGTACCAGACTATCGCAAAGACCAAAACCGTTATGTTTGAAGCGCCGGAAGACGGCAAAACTATATTCATAAAGGTTTTATACGGTCCCGCGCCGTCTATCCACGCCGCCTCTTCAAGCTCTTTAGGCAGTCCCTTGAAGAACTGGGAGTATATGTATATGAAAAGTCCGTTTTTAATACCGACCGCCAAAACGGCAGGTATTATAAAGACAAACGGCGTATCGATAATGCTCAGGCGAAGGTCCGTACCCGTAAAGCGGTATATGAGTCCGAAAATGCCGAGGAAATCGAGATGACGGAAATTATTGTAACTCGGTATCATGATAAGCGGGTCGGGAATCATAATGCAGATTATCATTATGGTATTCAAAAGGCCCCTGCCCTTGAACTTGAACCGCGCCAGGCCGTATCCCGCAACCGCGCAGGTAAAAAACGAAATAACCGCCGGAATGATGCAGTTAAGAAACGTGTACCATAACGTCTGCCAATATTTCATATACTTGAACGCAACGGTAAAATTATCGAAATTCAAACTTTTCGGCACCCAGGTAACCGTGGGATCCAACCAGTCCATAGGAGTTTTTACCGCGTTGACACCCATGTATACAAAGGGGTATAACAAAGCGTATGAAAAGCACAGCAGAATCAAATATCGCACCGCATACGCCAAAACCGGCGGCGTATACTTTTTGAT
>JAFZIW010000031.1 GCA_017554125.1 Clostridia bacterium
CCCTGCATTGCACACAGGGCAAGAGTGGTGATAGATTCCGTGACCGCGCTGACTTTGGCGGATATTCTGGCGGTGCGTTTCGGCACGGATTGGTTGGCGTAATATGCTTTACGGACTGATAGGCGAAAAACTTTCTCATAGTTTTTCAAAGGAAATACACGGCAGACTGGCTGATTATGATTATACGCTTAAAGAAATAGAGCCGAAAAAACTTGAAACTTTTTTTACCGAGCGCGATTTTTGCGGTTTGAACGTAACGGTGCCGTATAAAACCGAAGTTATAAAGTTTTTGGATGAAATTGATACCGCGGCGGCGCAAATAGGCGCGGTAAACACCGTCATAAACCGCGGCGGAAAGCTTTACGGCTACAATACCGACGCAGAGGGACTTACCGCCCTTATAAAGAAAAACGGTATTGAAATCAGCGGTAAAAAGGTATTGATTCTCGGAAGCGGGGGGACGTCAAGAACCGCGCTTTACGTGGCAAACAGTATGGGCGCAAAGAGCGTGATTCAAGTCTCCCGCGCCGAAAAAGAAGGCTTTATAACTTACGGTGAGGCGTTAAGCTCGCAAAACGATGCCGACGTCATTATAAACACCACCCCTTGCGGTATGTTTCCGTCATCCGGCGATACGCCGATAGACCTCACTTTCTTTTCTCGGCTCAACGCGGTTGTCGACGTAATATACAACCCCCTTAAAACCCGTTTGGTAATCGGGGCGCAAATGCGGGGAATAAAGGCGGTAGGCGGGCTTTATATGCTCGTGGCTCAAGCGGCGGCGGCTTCAAAGCTGTTTACGGGCGAAAACGCGGATAGAGACAGTACCGAAAGGGTTTACAACGAGATTTTAAGCGAAAAACGGAATATAGTGCTTATCGGTATGCCGACCTGCGGAAAAACCACCGTGGGGAAAATTCTTTCAAAGCAACTCGGTATGGATTTTTACGATACCGATGAACTGATAACCGTTAAAACGGGTCACACTCCCGCCGAAATCATTAAAGAGCAAGGCGAAAAGCGTTTCAGAGAAACGGAAAGCGAAGTAATTGCCCGACTTTCAAATAAGAATCATTGCGTTATTGCGACCGGCGGCGGCGCGGTCACGGTGAAAGAAAACATACTTTCACTTAAAGCAAACGGAAAACTGTTCTTTCTTGACAGACCTGTGTCTTTGCTTGAATCCGCGCCGGACAGACCTCTTTCATCAAACCGCGAAGCGCTTGAAAAGCTTTACGAAAGAAGAATTGCGATTTATAAAAGCGCGGCGGATAAGGTGGTAAAAAATGACGCGGATATCCATTCCGCGGTCGATATTATAAGGGAAGATTTAATGCCATGAAATTTTTAGTTTTGAACGGACCGAATCTTAATATGCTCGGCATACGCGAGCCGGAGATTTACGGTAAAAAGACCTACAAAGACCTCGTTGAAATGATAACCGCCTATGCCTTGAAAAGCGGCTTGGAGGTTGAAGTTTATCAGTCGAATCACGAGGGCGACCTGGTTGATAAAATACAAAGCGCGTACGGAAACTACGACGGAATAGTGATAAACCCCGCGGCGTATACTCACACGAGTATCGCTCTGCTTGACGCGCTTAAAGCCGTCGGTATACCCGCGCTCGAGGTACATATTTCCGACGTCGGCAAAAGGGAAGACTTCCGAAAGATAAGCTTTATCCGTACGGCGTGTGTGAAGACGGTTTCGGGCAAAGGATTTGACGGGTATATCGAGGCGCTTGAATATTTGTCTAAAAATATCGGTGAGGGGAAATGTTAGTTTACATAAAACCGTCAAAGGCAAATGGAACGATCACCGCGCCACCCTCGAAATCGGTTGCTCACAGGGCGCTTATCTGCGCGGCGCTGTCGGACGGGTGCGAAATATCGAATATTGAACAAAGCGATGATATAACCGCTACTCTTTGCGCGCTCGAAGCGCTCGGCGCGAATACTCGCGTTTCTGAAAACAAGGTGACGCTCGGCGGGCTTTCAGTCGCCGGAATAACCGACACGGTGATAAACGCAAACGAAAGCGGCAGTACCCTTCGTTTTATTTTGCCGCTTTGCATGATTTCCGGGAAACGTATTAAGTTTACCGGAGCAAAAAGGCTTTTTGCGCGCGATTTATCGGTATACGGGGAAATAGCGAAATCGAACGGCTTTGAATTTTCGCTGAATGAAGATTCTCTTACCGTAAACGGCAGGCTTACCGCCGGAATATACTGCATCCGCGGCGATATTTCAAGTCAGTTCGTTTCAGGACTGCTCTTTGCGTTGCCGCTTCTTGACGGCGACAGCGAGATAGAGTTTTCTACACCCGTTCAGAGTAAGCCGTATATCGATCTGACCGTAAACGTGCTGTCCGGCTTCGGCATTAGAATAGCCGAAACCGAAAACGGATATTTTGTAAAAGGTAATCAGCGCTATAAGGCAAATGATTTATACGTCGAGGGCGACTGTTCAAACGCCGCGCCGCTTGAAGCGTTTAATCTCTTCGGCGGCAACGTTACCGTTGCGGGACTGAACCCTAACACGGTACAGGGCGACCGCGTTTATAAAGAAATTTTCAGTACGTTAAAATCAGGCGGGTGTTACGATTTGCAAAACTGTCCCGATTTAGCGCCGTTGCTTTTCGCTCTTGCCGCCGCTTTTTCCGGCGCAAGGTTTACCGGCACGGCACGCCTTAAAATCAAGGAAAGCGACCGCGCAAACGCTATGAAGACTGAACTTGAAAAATTCGGTGCCGACATCAGCGTAGCCGATAACGAGGTTTACATAAACAAATCCGAGTTGCACGCGCCCGGGTGTGTTCTCGATTCTCATAACGACCATAGGGTGGTTATGGCGCTTAGCGTGCTATTGTCGGTTTACGGCGGCTCCATTACGGGCGTGCAGTCGGTTAAAAAGAGTTATCCCGGATTTTTCGACGATTTGAAAAATCTCGGCATAGGGGTTGAAATAATTGATGATTGAAAAAAACAGTAACATTCTTATAGTGGGCTTGGGTCTTATCGGCGGCAGCTACGCCATGGCGCTCTCGAAAAAGGGCTACCGCGTTACCGCGATAACCAAAGAGCGATCGGATATCGATTACGCGCTGAAAAACGGAATTATAGCCGACGGTACCGTTAATGTCGACTGTGAAAC
>JAFZIW010000032.1 GCA_017554125.1 Clostridia bacterium
AATAAAATCGTCGGGAAAAGGGACAGACTTCCAAGTCCCATATTCACCTGCGTAATATTCGTAAGCTGCATTATCGGCAATCCTACCTGCATATTGTTTTGCTGTATTATTGCCATAACCTTGATAAACTCATCCCACGTCTTGGGAACTTCAATACCGAGCTCCGATAAAACGTCGTCACGGGCAAACATCAGATAAAACGACTGTGTATCAGGCAAAGCGTAAACGCCGCCGTTATACTGATACGGCACCGTGGCGGTGGGATTAAACCGAGTAATAACCTCACCGTAATCGTCAAACCGCGTCAAATCATACAACGCTCCGCGCATAGCATAATTAACCGGCGCGGTACGCTGCATATGCAGACACAAATCAGGTCCGTTGCCGGAAAGTATTCCCTGAATCATAGTTGCGTTTGTAATTTTAAGATTTACAAAAACACCGGTTTCGGGCGTAAACGACGAGCTGATAAGATTATTGAGTATTTTAGTCTGGTCACGTCCCCAGTTTACCCAAATGGTAATAACGTTCTTTTCGCCGCCGTCGACATCATTATAATCGTTTACAAAAGAGCATAAAAATCTCTTAATTCCGTAAAGAAGCGACTCGAAGAATCCCGGCTTTTCCGATTCTATATCATAATCCACCGAAGACAAGGCAAAATAATCAATATCAAGCGGCAATTCACAAAGTTCGGTAATATAGGAACTCAACGCGCAGTATTGCGTGTAAAACTGACCTTTATATCTATGCGCCGTATAGTAATTCTGAAGCATCTGGTCAATTATTAGAACCGCCGAATTTATTGTCGAAACACCGCTGCCGCCGCGCTTGCCCTGTATCTTTTCGATTTTTGAAGAAATACGGTTTAACTCATCTTTCATCTTACTTAAAGAATCATTGAACCCGGGTATTTGCTTAAAGAGTTCGTAACTGCGGTTAGCGTCGATGGTCTCACCGGTAATCATAACGATTTTACGGTAAATGCCGCCCATATCGTCGACCACCGCGGAAAGATCGCGATACACCTCTGAAAAGTCTCCCAAAGTGACCGAAAGAGACAGTATGTGTTCACCGGAAGACAGATATAACAAATACGGTTCGGATGAACTGTCGGCAAAAGTCATATATTCCCATCCGGAGTCGTACGGAAATGAAATAGAAGACGCTTCCTTAAAGGGAACCTCGCCGTCGACAGTCAGTTTTCGGTAGGATACGCCGTTGGTAACATACTTTTGACGGTATTTTAATGAAAGCTTGTAGAGTCCATCCTCGTTCACTCTAACTTTCCATGAGATTCTATCTGACTGACTCTGCCAATTTGTTGAGCCGATATAGTTGATTTTCTCGGATATGCCGTCATTTTTTCCGCCGTCATAGGAAATCATAGAGACGTCGGACATATCGGCGAGCGGAACTAAATACGAGGCGGATTTATAATCCGCGTTTTCACCCTGAATAATAATTTCCTTGCCGCCGAATGACGCTTTATCAGAATATCCGTTTATATATTCAGAATAAGGTATGGGACTGCGAGGAATCTCAAAAACGATTTTCTCAATAGCAAAAGGCTCGTCTATCGCAACAATTTCCAAAGTATGCTCGCCTTCAGAAATCAAGAATTCAAACGGTTCGCTCTCCCGACCTAACGGATCCACGGCATAATCGTCATAAAGCCCGAACAGTTCTCCCTGAACTGGAGCAAACTGATTGCCGGACTTATCGGAGCGCACATCACCGACATTATGAAAGTTTCTCTTAAAAGATAATTCCTGCGCTTCATTAAAGGGATATTCACCGTCTATCTTAATACCTAAACGTATATCGGAGCCGCTTCCTTCAAGCGTTCCGTAGAAAAGTCTGAAATAATACTTTGCGCTTAATGAGGAATTAAAAGTATAAATAACCGACCCGGTTTCATTTGTCCAGGCAAGTACCTGCTTTTCAAACGAATCGGAATCAATAATAACCTGCGCGTCCGAAAGGTCGGTATACTCCGTCCCCGAAATCACGATATCATTTTCCGGGGAAAGATAACCTGATAACTGTTTATAGGCATTATAATTACTCACCGCATCGGCGCACACCATAAAAGATGATGCAAAAGCCAAAAAAGCGGCAAGCAATATACAAAATAGTTTTTTCATTTAATCATCCCCCGGACCTATGAACGCAAGCGGTCAGAATAATTGTGGTAAAATCAACAAAAAAAATGATGATTTGTAAATTTTTACCTTGCTTTTTATTGTAAAATATGCTAAAATCTAACACAAAGGACAGTGAGCATATGAAAGAACTGCTATCAAACTCTTTTTATCAAGAGACAATTTTTAACGTTTTTCCCTATGATTTGCCTGCTTTTCCGCTCGTGCATTTAACCAACGCGCCATTCCGCCAGATGCATTATCACAGTGTATTCGAAATCGGGTATTGCTACCACGGCGAAGGTGAATGCGCGTTTTCTGACGGCATTGTTCCTTTTAAGGAGGGTGACGCGGAATTCTTTTTTCCTTATCAACCTCATATTTCAAGAAGCACGAAAAGCGATCGCAGCGTTTGGAACTTTTCACATTTTGATATTGCAGAAGTATTTTCAGATTCGGTATTCAACAAAGAATTCTGGGAAAAGTTTGTCGCGCTTGAAAACGGTCTTTACGGTATAGTAAAACGCGAAAAATACCCGGAAATCTGCGATTGTATCGAGAAGATAATACGCGTCTCAAGAAGCGAGGAAGACAATAAACTGCTTAAATGCCGACTGCTTATAGGCAACCTGTTGGTAAACATTATGGAAACCCGCGCCGAAAACCACGAAATCAAGCAGAAATTCAACAAAAGAATTAACAAGCTGATGCCGGCGATGACCTATATCAAGCAACACTACAACGAGCAGATAACAATTACAAAACTTGCGAAGATTTGTTTTATGTCGGTTTCATCGTTCCGTGAGAACTTTTCACATGAAATGGGCGCGTCGCCTCAGGAGTATCTGCTCTCAACCCGTATGAGATATGCTAAATATTATCTTGAAAACTCAAACGAAACAATAAGTAAAATTTGTCAGAAATGCGGCTTTTCGGATACGGCAAACTTTTACAAGCAGTTTTCAAAAAAATACGGTATGTCGCCTACTTCATATCGCAAAAACATTGTAGAGAGTAAAAATACACAAAGAAATAATTAGGAAAACAAAGTGCAAGCGAAAACTATTATTCAGTAGTCGCTTGCACTAAATTTTTGACCGGTTTAGCACAAACTCAGTCGTATATTTACCGGATCTCCCCGCGTTTGTCAACACGGCGCGGTCACACCGACCGAAACCATGGTCATTTAAGCAAATTCTTTCTAAGTTCTGTCATATCGTCTGCCTGCGAGCCGGTGCCGTCTTTGTTTACATCGAGGTTTCTTTCCTTGCCCGCCTCGACTGTTGCACCGCTTGACAAAACTTTTTTGAAACGAACAAGGTCGATTAACGTTATCAAACCGTTATTGTCAACGTCGCCATACATAACCGTAATCGCGGTTACATCGGTAAGCTTATTGCCGCCTTTATCGAACACTTTAAGCGCGGTAAAATCAAACAATGCCGGCGTACTTTCATCAGCAGAATAGGTTATATTTGCCCAGTTGTTTTCCGTTCCGCTTAAAGAATCGCCGACCAGCGCCACTCTTGTAGTACCGCTGCTGTTTTTGAAAGAGCTTGCAACGGCGTTATTTCCCTCAATACCACTATTGACCGCGGCGCTGTCATATTCAATGTTGTCACCGTCATACTTGACCGCGCCCTGAAACGCGCCGCACTTAAAATTGGTGCTGATATCAACCGTAATATCACCGCCTGATTTTTCCACGACGAGCAATACTTCTTTTTCTCCGGCGGCGTTTACCGGGAAGCATAACAGCACCGAAAGACAACAAACCGTGAGAATCAATGCCAATATTTTTTTCATATCTACTCCTCCGAACTATATAGTAATGACAGAACATAAAAACTTTATTATATATTATCTTGAAACCTGAACAAAATTCTACCGTAAAATCGCCAAAGATTATTGTAAAATAGCCAAAATAGCAAAAGTAAAAGCAAAAACGAAGAAATCGTTTTTGCTTTGCAATTTTCATAACATTAAAACCGTTTTACTGAATCCGGGTATTTTTCAAAAATAAAGATACAATCAAAATCCCATATTTTCTCTTAGACGTTGCATATCATAATCGGTTCTGGTGCCCGATTTATCAAGGTCAAGATTCTTCGCATTAACGGTGAAACCGACACCGGTTAAAACTTGTTTTAATTTGACGTAATCTTTAACATCTACAAAGTAATCACCGGTTGCATCGCCGAGAACGACTACGCTGAACGACGCGTCTGTGACGGTGCCGCTAACGTTGAACGCCTTAAAACCGTTCAAGGTGAATTCCGCGGGTGTGTTTTCATCGGCAGAATAGGTTATATTTGCCCAATTATTTGCCGTTCCGCTTGAAGGATCGCCGACCAGCGCCACTCTTGTAATACCGCCGCTGTTTTTGAAAGAGCTTGCAACGGCGTTGTTCGCCGATATATCAGCATTAGCCGCGGCGGTATCGTATTCTATACTGTCGCCATCATAAGAAATAGCGCCCTGAATCGCACCGACCGCCGAGCTTGTTTCTATACTTACATCAATTAAAGTGCCTTTCGGAGTTACGTAAACGTCAACTTCGGGACCGGTAGCGCTTACGGGAAAAGCAACCAGCACCGACAGACACAGTATAATTGACAAAATGATTAAACGCTTTCTCATAAAACTCCTCCGTCAAAGAATAATAAAGCATCGCACTGTAATTTTAACAAGCGAATAAACGTTTTGTATATTGTAAAATCGACAAACAAAATTGTAAAATCAACGGAAAAAGAGTTAAATCATTAAGCGCAGTGCGCCGAAAATCCGCTCGGCAATCGTTTGCATACCGAGGTCACCCGGGTGCATTGCAACGCCGGAATGCTCAAACAGCCCTTTCGCCATCATTTTATCGTCGTCGCCCAAATCGCCGAGAGTAATTACAGGCAAATTGTTTTCCTTTGCATAAGCGATTATCTCACTGTCGCCGGGATGATGCCAAAACCCGGTAGTCATAATGATTTTCGCCTTACCGGAAGGATTAAGGTACTCAAGCAGATCGGACATTTCTTTTTTGAAAATCGCGCCGTCAAAGTCTTTCCCGGGGCAATTTTCAACAAATCGGGAAATAATTATATCCGCGTCAAACGATCGTGCGTTTTTGTAAAGCGGGTATTTTTCTTTACCGCTTTTATAATTGCTTTCCCAAGCCGCAACCTGGCATATGCAAAAGGCCGCCTGAGGTTCATATTCCTTGATTTTCCTCATAAGGATATGAACATAATCGTTTTCCGCCGCTGATGCCGCCATACCCCATTCATTGTTCCAGCCGATTTCTTTCAGTACGCCGTGCAGGGTTATTGAATTGCCGACAAACATTATCCTTTTGCCTGAATTTTCCGCGCCGAAAAAGCGCACCGATTTACTGTCTGTCAGTTGTCCTTTTGCATTAACCGTATTTTTTTCAAGTTGACCGTATTTGTTATTCTCTTTCATATTTTCCTTTCAATAAGTCAGGTTGTAATTAAACAGTTCTTTTAATTTTTTCTCTATTGTTTCAAAAGCACTGTTATCAAATAATTCCGCGTAAACATAACGAAAAATCATATTGCGTATACCCTGAGTGGGAGAGAAAAGCATATGCGCCCCAAGATAAACGCTTATTTCGTTTTCAGCATCCACGGCAAGATAGGCGTTTGCCGCTCCTCCCCAACCGAAATCGTGTATGTCACCTTTCGGGGTCCTTACACCCAAACCGTAACCGTGAGTACCGTTCAACCAATACGTACGTTTCTGGCTTTCGGTAAGGCGGTCTGTAATCATCCGTTTAAGTGTATCGGGCTTTATGAGTTTACCGGTACGCAACCCTTCTAAAAACCTAATATAATCATCCGCGGTTGAGATACAGCCCGCGCCGCCGCTTGCATATTCGCTACCGATTTTATAGGCGACAATATGCTTGCCGACGTTTACCGCCTTTCCGTTTTCAAATTTATACTGCGGCGATATGGTTTCTATTTGTTCTTCCGGCAGCATAAAGGTCGAATTCTGCATACCTAAAACGTCAAAGATATTTTTCTTTACATAATCCTCAAATTTTTCGCCCGATACAACTTCTACAAACGCCGCTAAGACGTCGTGGCAGAGCGAATATTCCCACCTGTCACCCGGTTCAAATAAGAGAGGTTCTTTTGCAAGATATTTCATCGTCTCGCGCGTTTGGCACTTACCGCCGGTCTCCTCGCGGCACCGCAAAAGCTCCGGTGAGGCGGTATTATATGAAAAGCCCGCCGTCATCTCAAAAAGGTGCTTTATCAGTATCGGATTTTGCGCCTTTACTATGCCGTTTTCGGTCTTCACTGTCATATCGGAGAATTCC
This sequence comes from Clostridia bacterium, assembly GCA_017554125.1. GTDB lineage: Bacteria > Bacillota > Clostridia > Oscillospirales > Acutalibacteraceae > UBA737. The sequence goes on from JAFZIW010000032.1 coordinate 6,481, forward strand.
GGCATATAGTCGGACAGTTTGTCTTCAAGAGAAAACATACCTTTTTCGTAGAGTTTGAGTGCCGCGGTACAGGTAATCGGCTTTGAACAGGAATAAATGTTATAACGCTCTTTGCCGTTCATTTTTATTCTATTTTCAAGATCGCTGTAACCGCCGATATAACGGAGTATGCTCTCTCCTTTCCTGTATACCGCGATATCAAATCCCGGAAGACCCGCTTCAAGAAAAGAATCGCAAAACAGCTTCAAATGTTCAAACATATTATCCCTACTTTTCAAAAGTTAAGCTATGCAAAAAATCAGTTCCATATTTCCGGAAAGTTCGAGACTGCCGCTATTGGCAGTTACAAAGAAATTATTGCTTTTTTTAAGGTTTAACGTTTCGCCATTCGTTTTTATCATACCTTCGCCCGCGGTTACGATAACAACAGCATAACGGTCGTCTAAATCAACCTTTGCTTTGCCGTTTACCCTTAACGCCTTCATTGAAAACCTATCGGTAAGATCTTTTCCGACAACGATTGAAAACACATTATCGGTCAGCGCTGATTTTCTGTAATACCTGTTTCTTGTTTCGGCTTCTGTATATCCCGAATAATCAAAGCAGTCAAACATTTTTTCAAAGCCCAAACCGCCATGCAGCTTTTGCTCGGCAAGAGTTATGCCTGCGGGAGTTATCCTTTCGGGGATAACCATTAAATCGCTCGGTTCCTGTAATTCAATCATAAGACAACCGCCGCCTATCGCGTGAGGGACGCCGCCCGCAACAAACCACAGATCACCCGGTTTTACCCTGAATTTATGCAACCAACTGAGCATACCCGCGGTGTCCTGGGCCATAAAGAGCGCCTGCCATTTTTCTTTTGTTATTCCGGGCTTAAAGCCAAGATAAACGCAGGCTTCCGCTTCACAGTCGAGCATATACCAACACTCGGTTTTTCCGAACATCGAGCCGAAATGCTCCTTTGCGAAAGAAACGGTAGGGTGGCACTGTATTACAAGTCTTTCAGCGGAATCAAGCAGCTTTACGAGTATAGACATATTGCCGCCGAACCTATCTGACAGTTCCCTACCGAGTATTTTTCGGGGGTTTTCTTTTAATATATCCTTAAAGAGCCTGCCGTTCTCACAGACGCTTAAGCCCTCGCCCTTTACAGGTCTGTCCGGATTAAAGGCTTCAACGGTGGAGGCGAGCCACTCCTCAGGCATTCTGCTGTCAACACAGTTATCTTTTCCGTGAAAAGTGTCTATGCGTTTCCCGCCTGTGTAAGCACGCCATACACGGTTTTCCTTAAACTTAAAAATCATGACTCTTATCCTGAAATCTTTTCTGTTTCAATATTTTTGTTTATAAAACCGACCATTTTGAAATCTTCAACATTATGCCTGATTATATAATCGATATAGGAATCAATCATTTCGGCGGTAAACAGATAACCCAACGGGTTCATATGCCCGTTAAGAAAAAACCTCTTCTTAAACTCGGCGTCATATACAGGCCCATATTTATAGATGTCAATGACGTAAGAATTATCGAAATAGTCCGCCAGATCGTATAAAACCTTACGCATAGCCTTTGCCGGAGCTTCCTTTATGGGGTCGTTCTCATTAGGAAAGGTCACAAAAAAGAATTTTGCATCGGGACTTATCTCTTTATACCTGCTAACTATCTGCGCATAAAACCCCGCAAATGTGGGCTTGTTATTTTTATAGTTATCCTTATCAATATCCTCAACGGAGCCTATTTCGCATTTATTTATGTAAATATCGTTTACACCCATTGCGATAACATAAGCCTGACACGCCTTTTCGTTTGCCCAATATCCTTTTGCGGCGCCAAAACTTTCGACATACCATTTTGCCGACATTCCGCCGCAGGAAAAATTATACGCGGTAAGTCCGTTTTTTCTGGCTATAAACTGACCCCACGAATATTCAAACATATCGTGCCAGCTTGAGGTGCCGTCCTTATACTTTAGCTCGAATTCGCCGGACGAAAGACTGTCGCCGATAAAGGCAACGGTCCTAAGAATCGAGGTTTTGCTGTACCCCTTAACAGGATTATCAAGCGGCTTTTCATCCCTGTTGCAAAACGCCGTTTCAAAATCAAACACTTCAATTTGCCCCCTGCTCCTTTTTAAAATTTAACATCCATTTATAAAGCTCGTCGCCTTTATAGGCAAAATCCCACGCATTATGACAGACACCGTTATATATTTTAATTTTAGCGTTGCCGCCGCTTAAATTTATATTTTTAAGCATAGTTACGCTCTCGGTAACAGGTATTACGGTATCACAGTCGCCGTGAAAAATATAAGTCGGTATGTCCTTTAAGGCGCCCGCATACCAACAAATACCGCTCCCGCAAACAGGAGCTATTGCCGCAAATCTTTTGGGCGCCGCCATAGCGAGCATATAAGTACCCGTGCCACCCATACTAAGACCTGTAAGGTATATTCTTGATTTATCGACGGGCAGACTATCACATATCCAATCCAAAAATGCAAGTAGTGATTCGGTAAAGCAACCCCAGTATTTACCATCCGGGCACTGAGGTGCAATAATGATAAACGGATATTCGGCGTTTTCTTCTTTTACATATTGCAAATAGCCGTGAAGCGAAATAATATCAGGGTCGTCGCCTCGCTCGCCCGCACCGTGGAGGAAAAACACCAGCGGATACTTTTTGCTTTTATCAAAATCACTCGGCAAATAACGCAGATACCTGAAATTATAATGATTTTCCGATTTCCAAATGTGTTTGGTATACATATTGGCTCACCCCTCTAAACGATCCCCGCATAGATTATTAAAAAGTATAAAAGCGGTATCGTAATCATGCTGAATATCACCGAAAGAAAACAGCAGCGTGCGCCGAAATACGCGTCGCCCGAATCGTTCTGCAGGAATACAACAACGTTAAGCCCGATAGGCATTGCCGCCACAAAAACAGAAAAGAGCAGATTGTTTCCCCGCGCGCCGAGCAACCAGCATAGTGCGCCCACTATTACCGGTATAACGAGAAGTCTTATGCACGAAACGATATAAGCCTTATATCCCGAGAAGAGTTTTAATATGGGCGCAGAGCCTATAGTTATTCCGAGCAATATCATGGCAAGCGGGCTCATACAATCCGATAGCTTAGATAAAACCGCTTTAACAACAGGCGGCATGTCTATCGGCAAAATGCCGGCGGCGAGCCCTGAAACCAGGCCTATTATGATAGGGTCAAGTATTACCTTTTTAAAACCTTCCGCTTTCCCGCAAAGCAGGTATAAGCCCACTGTATATGTAAACAGCTTAAGCGGTATACAGAAAATTATCATATCCGCCTTCACCTGCTGACCGAAAACGCCCTCGATAAACGGAAACCCGAAATACCCGAAATTTGTAACGGTAAAAAGATAAATGTATATATTGCGCATCCTGCCCTTTGTGGCAAAGGGTAACGCGAACAGAAAGCCCGTTCCGAAAGCGACAGCCAGAAAAACAAGACCGTAAAGCGCGGTAAAGGAATAATTCTTTATGTTTTCCACCGTTACGCTTGCAGACAGACTATAGAAAACGTATACCGGAAGAAAAAGCTTTGTTTCGAGCTTGCTTATAACTTCATTGCTGTTTTGGGGCAACGCTTTGGTTTTTTTTAGTAAAAAGCCTATTAAAATGTATACCGAAAATATTGCGATTTGTTCTATTATCCTGACAATCATTTTATCATTGCTTTTAAGCGCTAAAACGCTTCTCTTTCTTCTTTACAGATACCTATACCGGAAAGCATTGCGTTGCCGATATAAACTTAAAAAGTCGCTATAAATTTCTCTACGTCAACAATTGTATTTGTTTTCCGCGCGCGTTCTGTGGCAAAAACGAGCATATGATTATATAACGATTCTTCAATCGTGGGAATTGAAACCCCTGAATAATTATCGGTAAAATAATCATATAGATCCAACATAATACCCGTATCTCCGCCGCCGTGACCGCCGGCGATACCGTCTTTACCGACTAACGGAATTGTTTCAGTTTTATGTTTAACGAAATCAAAATAAGTAATGGGCGTAGCCTCATCAAGCGCGGCACGCAACTCACCATGTGTCCCCATTATATGTATAAATCTACCGCCTTTGTTAAATGCATTCATTGTAAACGTCACCGTAACATCGTCTTCAAAAAGCATATTAACGGTTTGATGGTCCACAACGTCATTATCACATTTGAAAACACATTTTCCATACTGAGTTTTTGTTATAACTTCCATAAGGTCTTCATCAGTTGGATTTGGCTTGTTTGCGGCAGGTTCTCTGAGCCATGCCCATTTTTTATCAAAATACAGCTTAGCCGCATTATAAGGACATTCTTCACCGACGGGACACCCTTGTATGCAATATTCGGGGGCACCTGCGGGCGCATTTTCAGCCTTGAAATACGATAACGCGCCGAAAGACTGAACGCTCTTGCATTTTTTATTTATCAGCCACTGTAAAATATCTAAATCATGGCAGGATTTTTGCAAAAGCATATCGGAACTTCTTTTGCTGTTTCCCCAGTTCCCTCTCACAAAACTATGCGACTGATGCACATTGCCTACACACTCTTCGTGGTTTATCGACATGACTTTACCGATTTTCCCCGAATCTATAAAGTTCTTCAACGTTTTGAATATATCAGTATATCGAAGAACAGTACAAACAAGAACCTTTACTCCCTTTTTATTGGCGGCATTATTTATTTCAATGCATTCTTCGGCGGTTGGAGCTATTGGCTTTTCAAGTAGCAAATCATAACCTAACTCAATCGCTTTCAAAGCGGGTTTCAGGTGATCCTTATCCATTGTAGCTATAACGGCAAAATCAGCTATTTTCCCGAGTTCAAATAACGGTTCATAACTTTCAAAGCACATATTATTTTCAAGATCATACAAATCCTTAATATAATCGCGCCTGTCTTTTTTCGGTTCGGCAATCGCTACGATCTGAAATTTTTCTTTATTATTACTCATAACGGTAGAATAAGTTGCGCCTCTGCTACCAGCGCCTACCACAATTGCTTTTAGTTTTCTCATATAAAACACTTTCCTTTTAATCTTCAAATTCAGATAATTCATATAGCCAGAGTGCCGAAGCTATATGACAGTTTATCCAGAAATTCTCAAGGTTCTCAGAGCAATCAGCCTTCATCCAATGTGTCGGAATCGCCCCTGTTTGTTTGTTTTGCATTTTTGTTATCATATTGCCAAGCGCAAGAGCCTTTTCAAGGTACAATCTGTCTCCCGTGGCTATATACATTTTTCTGAAACTGTTCATAATCTTGGCAGTACTTGAGTCAATCGGAACATACCATTCGTACTGTTCGAGGCCTGCCGGAGAATACCATTTTTCATCTATGTTACCGAACCGCTTCTTTACGCGCGAATCAAATTCTCCCCATACTACAAACTGGTCTTCAATAAAATTCATTAAGGTTTTTGCTTTATCGAGCATTCCCGCTTCCGAAAGCTTATTATTAATAAGATATACAAGCATATCGTTTGCCACCGATTGCGTATGGTTAACGTAATTGCCTGTCGGAACTATATCTTCAAATTGTCCTTCCCATTTGTATTCATCAAGGCATTTTTTTGCAATATATGCAAAGTATTTTTCTTCAATCACTCGAAGAGAATCACTATTTGTGATTCCTGCCATTTCGTTAATAAAGAAAAGTATTCCGAAATGACTGCAAATATTATCACCGACATTTTTACCCGTTTTAACGTCTACAACAAGATACCAGCTTCCGCAGGGGAGAACTGTATTCTCATAATATTCGGCAATACGTTTTGCGGCCTCTAAATATTTCCCTTCACCGGTCGCTTTATACATCTTTATATATGCTCTGCCCGCTACTGCCGGATAAATCATCATAACCGTATCCTTACAGCGTTGCGCGGCAGGCGCGGTTGCGTTTACCGTTTCGGCATTTAGTCCCTTAAAAGAGTATGTAGGCGGAAGTCCGTTGACTCCCGTAGTAGAGTCATAGGTTATTGA
>JAFZIW010000033.1 GCA_017554125.1 Clostridia bacterium
ACGTACGAGTATTCTTAAAAAGGAGAGCATAAAACTTCCCGGCAAAACCGGGTTGTGGATTATGCTGTGTTTACCCATGAACGAAAACGAACTTTTAGCTGAGCTTTTGTTGCCCGAAAGCAAAGAGGAGCCCGAATATTACGAATCGCTTTTCCCCGCGAGAAATCTTCCGGAAGGCGCAAAAGTCACAAGAGTAGCGCCGAGCCCCACGGGTTATCTGCATTTAGGCACGCTCTTTACCGCGCTTGTAAACAGAATTACCGCAACCTCGTCCGGCGGCGTTTTTTATACGCGAATTGAAGATACCGACAAAAAACGCGAAATTGAAGGCGGCATTGCCGATATTATCGGCGGTCTTTGCCGTTTCGGCATTAATATTGACGAAGGTTTTATAAGCGGCGAAGAGGAAACGGGCGATTACGGTCCGTATAAACAAAGTATGCGTGGCGAAATATACCGCTGTTTTGCAAAAGACCTGATAAAGCGCGGGCTTGCCTACCCTTGCTTCTGTACGGCGGACGAGCTTTCAAAAATGCGTGAAGAGCAGGAAAAGCTTAAAGTGCGCACCGGGTATCACGGCAAGTGGGCGCGCCACAGAGATATAACCTACGAGGAGGCAAAAGCCCTCGTAAACGAAGGAAAACCGTTTGTCATAAGGTTGCGTTCGGGCGGTGACGAGAGCCGCCGCGCGGTTTTTGACGACGTTATAAAGGGCAGAATCGAAATGCCGGAAAACGACGAGGATTTTGTAATTCTCAAATCAGACGGCATACCCACCTATCATTTCGCCCATGCCGTCGACGACCACCTTATGCGCACTACCCACGTTTTCAGGGGCGACGAGTGGATATCCTCCGCGCCGAAGCACCTTGAATTGTTCAAAGTATTAGGCTTCAAACCGGTAAAATACGGTCACATCTCCCCCATTATGAAGCTTGACGGCGGCGCAAAACGCAAAATATCAAAACGCAAGGACCCCGAAGCTGCGGTTCACTTCTTTGCCGAGGAGGGTTATCCGGCGGAAGCGGTCATCGAATATCTCATGACCATTGCCGCCTCCGATTTCGAGGACTGGCGGCGCGCAAATCCCGACGCCGATTACAAGACCTTCAAATTCAACCCGAAAAAGATGAGCGTTTCGGGTGCGCTTTTCGATAACGATAAACTAAACGACGTAAGCAAAATAATTATTTCAAAAATGCAAAGCGGCGACGCATATTCGGCACTTGAAGGCTGGGCGCGGGAATTTGACAAAGAGTTTTTTGACATTCTTAATGCCGACCCGGAATATGCAAGACAGATGCTTGCGGTCGACCGTGACGGCGTGAAGAACGCGAGAAAAGATATAGCCAAATGGAGCGAGGCAAAAGAATACTTCTCTTACTATTTTGACTCCCTTTTCGTTCCGGACTATACTACGCCTGAAAGAGTATCGGCGTCTGACGCAAAGGCGTTTTTGGAGAAATATATCGCGGTCTATGACCAAAGCGACGACCGCCAGGCTTGGTTTGATAAAATCAAGGCCATCGCGCCTCAAATCGGTTTCGCGGCGGAAACAAAAGAATACAAAGCCGAACCCGAAAAGTACAAGGGCAGCGCGGGCGATTTAAGCGGCGTTTTACGTCTTGCAATAACCGGCAAAACAAATACGCCCGACCTTTGCGGCATTATGAGCGTTTTAGGCAAAGAAAAGTGCGTAGAACGCATAAACGGATATATTAACAACATTTGAAAGGCAGTTTCTATGGAAGACAACATAATTTTGAACGACGGCGCACCGACTTCAAATTTTATTCTTGATTTTATTAACGAAGATTTGAAGGAAGGCGTGTATAACAAGGTGCAGACCCGTTTCCCGCCCGAGCCTAACGGCTATCTTCATATAGGTCACGCCAAGGCGATTTGCATCGACTTCGGCACGGCGGAAAAGTACGGCGGCATTTGTAATCTGCGGCTTGACGATACAAACCCAACAAAAGAAGACGTTGAGTACGTCGACGCGATAATGGAGGATATCAAGTGGCTCGGTTTTGACTGGGCTAACGTGTATTACGCCTCCGATTATTTTGATTTCATCTACGAGTGCGCCCTGCGGCTTATAGATAAGGGGCTTGCGTACATCGATGAATCAAGCGCCGACGAGATACGCGAAATGCGCGGCACGCTCACAGAGCCGGGCGTCGAAAGCAAATACCGCAACCGACCCATCGAGGAAACGCGGGAGCTCTTCCGCAAAATGACAGCCGGCGAAATCGAAGAAGGCAAAATGGTGCTTCGCGCCAAAATTGATATGACCTCCTCAAATCTCAATATGCGCGACCCGGTTATTTATCGCGTCCTTAAAGCACATCACCACCGCACCGGCGATAAGTGGTGCGTATACCCGATGTACGACTTTGCGCACCCGCTTTCCGATGCGAAAGAAGGCGTTACTCATTCGCTTTGCTCGCTGGAATTTGAAAATCACCGCCCCCTTTACAATTGGGTACTTGAAGCGGCGGATATAAAGGATCCGCCGAGGCAGATAGAGTTTGCGCGTATGAACGTAAACTATACGCTCACGAGCAAACGCAAGTGCTTAAAGCTCGTAAACGACGGTTTGGTTTCGGGTTGGGACGACCCGCGTATGGCAACGCTTTGCGGTATGCGCCGTCGCGGATATCCGGCGGCGGCGGTGCGCGAATTTGTCGATAAAATCGGCGTTTCAAAGGCATACAGCGTTATTGACTACGCGTTGCTCGAATCCTGCGTTCGCGATAATCTTAATTTTAACGCCGAGCGCGCAATGGCGGTGCTTCGCCCGCTTAAAATCATTATAGATAATTATCCGACGGACAAGGCCGAGGAAATAAGCATTGAAATCAACCCGAACAAGCCGGAGCTCGGCAATAAAAAGGTTACCTTCTCGCGCGAAATATTCATCGAGCAGGATGACTTTATGTTAGACCCGCCCGGCAAATATTTCAGGCTTTGCCCCGAAAAGGAAGTCCGTCTTAAAGGCGCTTACTATATAAAATACGCTTCGCACGAGACCGACGGCGACGGTAATATCACGGCGGTACACTGCACTTACGACCCCGAAAGCCGCGGCGGCGAAACGCCGGACGGCAGAAAAGTCAAAGGCACCCTCCACTGGGTCAGCGCGGCAAGCGCGGTAAAAGCTTCCGTCCGTCTTTATGACAGGCTTTTCAACGTCCCGAATCCGAGCGACGAGGAAGGCGTTTCATCCTTTGCGGATAACCTCAACCCCGAATCGCTCACCGTTATTGACGGTTGCCTTATCGACCGCGAAATCGAAAACGCCAAGCCGGGCGACACCTTCCAATTTATGAGACAGGGATATTTCTGCGTGGATAAGGACTCAAAAGAAGGAACTCTTGTCTTTAACCGCACCGCGTCGCTTAAAGACTCGTTTGCAAAGAAAACGTCATGAAAGTAAAAGAAATATTATCTTACCTCGAAAGTCTTTTCCCGCTTGACACCGCGTGTGATTTTGATAACGTCGGACTGCTTGTGGGCGATAAAGAAAGCGAAGTAACCGGTGCCGTTATCGCGCTCGACTGCGACGTAAACGCCTTAGCATTTGCGAAAGAAAACGGTGCGAATCTTATAATCACCCATCATCCCGTTATATTAGAGCCGCTGAAAACAGTGACAGAAAGCAGCACCGTTTTCTCGCTTATTAAAGAAGGAATCTCGGTTATTTCGATGCACACGAATCTCGACGTGGGCGTAGGCGGCGTAAACGACGCGCTTTGTGACGCTTTAGAGCTTACCGACGTAAAGCCCTTCGCGGCGGCTGACGGTTATATGCTCAGATGCGCAAAGACCTATATACACGACCCGGCGGCGCTCGCCTTGCATGTAAAAAAGCGCCTCGGCGGCGCTGTAAGATACGTTGCGGGCAAAAAAGATATTGAAAACGTGCTTATCTGCTCCGGCTCGGGCGGGAACTATATAAGCGACGCGATAAACGGCGGCTTTGACGCGCTCATTACGGCGGACGTTAAGCAGCACATATTCGTTGAGGCAATAAACGCGGGCATTTCCCTTTTCGACGGCGGACATTTTTGCACCGAAAACGTTATAGTCAAGCCTTTATGCGCTTTACTTAAAGAGCGCTTTGCAGACATAGGATTTTATCAGTTTTCACCCGAAGTAATAAAAACAGTATGATTTAATCATAATATACAAGCCCCTTTTCATACCTTCAAGTATAGGTATAAGAAGGGGCTGAATTTATGCGATACTTAATTATTACGAAAAAACAAATCACCATGGCGATAGCGGTGGTGGTTTGCCTTACTCTGGCGATAATAACCTCGGTTTCCGCTTTTGCCGGTGCGACGAGAAAACTGCCGATTTACTGCGTTGATACTTCCGAAAAGAAAATCGCCATAAGCTTCGACGCGGCTTGGGGAAACGACGACACACACACGTTAGTCGAGATACTTAAAGAATACAACGTTCCGGCAACCTTTTTCGTTGTCGGCGCGTGGGTGGATAAATATCCGGAGTCGGTAAAAGAGCTTGCCGACGTCGGTCACAGAATACAAAACCATTCAAACACCCATCCGTATATGACCGAGCTTTCCCACGCAAAAATGGTGGATGAAATAACCGTCTGCAACGAAAAGATAAAAGCGATAACCGG
>JAFZIW010000034.1 GCA_017554125.1 Clostridia bacterium
GCAAAAAATCGCCGCAAAGCACGGTCTTGTATGTCTTTTACACGAAAAGCCGTTCGCGGGCGTAAACGGCAGCGGCAAACATAACAACTGGTCTATTGCCACAGACGAGGGACAAAACCTCTTATCCCCCGGCGAAACGCCCTACCAGAACGCACAGTTTCTTTTGTTCCTTTGCGCCGTAATCAAGGCGGTTGACGACTATCAGGACCTTTTGCGCATATCTGTTGCAACTGCCGGCAACGATCACAGACTCGGTGCTAACGAGGCGCCTCCGGCGGTGGTTTCTATGTTCTTAGGCGATGAATTAAACGCCGTTCTTGAAGCGATCGAAACCGACACGCCGTATAAGGGAGCTCAGAAGGCGGAAATGAAGCTCGGCGTTCACGTACTGCCTAAATTCAACCGTGATACCACCGATAGGAACAGAACCTCGCCCTTCGCCTTTACCGGCAACAAGTTTGAGTTCCGTATGCTCGGCTCGTCTAACTCTATCGCCTGTGCAAACATTATGCTTAACTCAGCCGTTGCGGAAAGTCTTAAAATTTATGCTGACAGGCTCGAAAAAGCGGATGACTTTGAAACAGCGCTTCACGATATGATAAAGAAGACAATTAAGGATCACAAACGCATAATCTTTAACGGCAACGGTTATGACGACGAATGGATAAAAGAGGCAACCGAAAAACGCGGACTTCTTAATTACCGCACAACCGCCGACTGTATGCCGCACTTACTCGATAAGAAAAACGTTGATATGCTCACGTCTCACAAGGTGTTTACGGTTGAAGAGCTTAATTCACGTTGCGAGATTATGCTCGAAAACTACTGTAAGACGGTAACTATCGAAGCAAATACAATGATAGAAATGGCAAAAACACAGATTTTGCCGGCGGTATGCAAATACTGTGCTGATACCGCAAGAGACATTAAAGTGAAAGAGGATTTAGGCGTAGGAATTGCCTGCGGATACGAAAAGCAATTAGTATCAAAACTCTCTGTATTGGCTGATAACATAGCCGAAAAGACAGCGGCACTCGAAAGCGCGGTTATGAAACTGGGCGATGCAAAAGACATTATTTCGGAATCGGAAATGATAAGAGATACTGTACTGCCCGAAATGTGCGAACTGCGCGTGTCTGCCGATGAAGCGGAAACCGTTACAGCCAAGGAATACTGGCCGTATCCTTCCTACGGAGATCTTCTGTTCAGCGTAAAATAAGGGGAAGTTTTTATGGTAACTAACGATATAATTCAATTTGTAGAGAGCGCCGTTACAAAAGAGGTTTTCGGCATTTGGTTTTTAATTGGCGCGGCGCTCGTGTTTTTAATGCAAGCCGGATTTGCAATGGTTGAAACCGGTTTTACGAGAGCGAAAAACGCCGGAAACATTATAATGAAAAACCTCATGGATTTTTGCATTGGTACGGTAGTATTCGTGCTCTTAGGTTTTTCACTTATGATGGCACAGGATTACGCTTTCGGTTTTATAGGGGTGCCGAATCTTAAAATACTAACAGACTTTGGCGGTTTTCTACAATCAGGTCAGGCGCCCTCCTTTGTATTTAACCTTGTTTTCTGCGCCACGGCGGCGACTATTGTTTCCGGCTCTATGGCGGAACGCACCAAGTTTTTATCCTACTGCGTATACTCGGGCGTTATATCGCTCTTTGTATATCCGATTGAAGCCGGTTGGGTGTGGAACGAAAACGGCTGGTTATATAAGCTCGGTTTTCATGATTTTGCCGGCAGCGCGGCGATACACTCGGTAGGCGGTATAACCGCTTTAATCGGTGCTGTTATGGTAGGTCCGCGCCTCGGAAAATACATAAAGGATAAAGAGGGCAAGGTTAAAAAGGTAAACGCAATACCCGGTCACGCGGTAACGCTCGGTGCACTCGGTTGCTTTATTCTTTGGTTCGGCTGGTACGGCTTTAACGGCGCCGCCGCGTGGGACAGCGAATCGCTCGCTTCCATTTTCGTAACTACCACGATAGCGCCCGCCGTAGCCACCTGCGTTACAATGGTATTTACCTGGGTAAAAAACGGCAAGCCGGACGTTTCAATGTGCCTTAACGCTTCGCTCGCGGGTCTTGTGGGTATCACGGCAGGTTGTGACGCGCTTGATGCTTTAGGCGCGGCGATCGTAGGCGCGGTATCGGGAATACTCGTTGTGGCAGTTGTAGAACTTTTAGACCTTAAACTTCACATTGACGACCCTGTCGGCGCGGTCGCGGTGCATTTTTCAAACGGTGTGTTCGGAACGCTTGCGGTAGGGCTTTTAGCCAATCCGAAAACACCGGCAGGACTAAAAGGACTTTTCTATACCGGCAGTTTCAACCTCTTTGGTATTCAGTTGCTAGGCATTTCAGCAATACTTCTTTGGACCGCCGTTATGATGAGTACAACATTTATCATTATAAAGAAGACGGTAGGGCTTCGCGTATCGGAGGAGGAAGAAATAAAAGGTCTTGACAGCACAGAGCACGGTTTGCCTAGTGCATACGCCGATTTTGCCCCCACGGTTGAAGGTATTGACTACGGATATGAAGAGGCGGTAGCGGTGACCGGCGACGTTCCGGTAGCCGAAGCGGTTACGGTTAAAAAAGTACCCTCGTTTGACGATAGCACGCCGAAGTTTACAAAGGTTGAGATCGTTTGCAAAGAGTCGCGCTTTGAAACCCTTAAAACCGCTCTTATGGATATAGGCATTACGGGTATGACGGTGTCGCACGTGCTCGGTTGCGGAGTGCAAAAAGGCAAACCCGAATACTACCGCGGAGTTTTGGTGGAA
>JAFZIW010000035.1 GCA_017554125.1 Clostridia bacterium
ATGAGTCTTTTCAACTAAATCCGTCCTTGCGGACGGGAGAAATCCACCTTCGGTGGGTGAAATCGCCTTCGGCGGTGAAATCCCGCTTCGCGGGGTGTAGGACGGATTTAATTTCACCGAGCGTAAAACGCTCGATTTCACCTGACGCTGAAAGCGGAAGATTTCACCGCGGCTTTTCCGTGATTTCACTATTCTTTTTTCGGGCACCCGCCCGATTTTTCTTTTATCTTGCCTTTTCGTGCTTTTTGTGATAAACTAATCGTGCAACACAGTTTAATATTTTCCCAGCGGGCATACTGTTTTGGTAAAAACATAGCCAGTTAGATTGACCGTTTGTAGGGGCGATTACCAATCGCCCGCATAAAAAGCGGGCGGATAATATCCGCCCCTACGGTATATCAATTAAGATTGCAACCCCTGCATCATTTTGGCTGACTTTCTATGGTTTGGGTATCATTATGGCTGACTTATACACAAAAAGCGCATCTTTTGTCTACCAAAAGATGCGCTTTTTGAATGATGTTTGCCCTGTCGGGCAAATGATGAAGCCGAAGGCAATGATGTGCGCTGACGCGCATGATGTGTGCCTTCGGCACATTAATAGGAGGGCAAACATCACATACTTTCTTAATATATCGTTCGCCTAATCACTATAAACCAGACCTGTAAGCCGTTTTGCCGCTTCTTTTGTGTCTTCGGGGTCGCCGAAGGCGGAAAAGCGGAAAAAGCCTTCGCCGCAGCCACCGAAACCGGCGCCGGGGGTGCCTATTATCCCGGCTTCGTTTAGCAGATAATCAAAGAAGCCCCAACTGTCAAAGTTATCCGGCACTTTCATCCATACGTAAGGCGAATTTTTGCCGCCGGTGTACCAGATACCGACTTTATCAAGAGCGTTCATTATCATTTTTGCGTTGTTTTTGTAAACGCCGATATTCGCTTTTATCTGCTCTTCACCTTCGGGTGTAAATACCGCCGCCGCGCCCTTCTGGATGATATATGACACACCGTTCGTCTTGGTGGTGCGGTTGCGCACCCACATATCGTTAAATGACATATTATGTCTTTTGAGTTCCTTCGGTATTATGGTGTAGCCGAGGCGGGTGCCGGTAAAGCCCGCGGTTTTGGAAAGCGAGCAAATTTCTATTGCACAGGTGCGCGCTCCTTCAATTTCAAAAATACTGCGAGGCAAAGCGCTGTCCTCTATAAACGCTTCATACGCCGCGTCAAAAATAATAACCGAGCCGTTTTTATTTGCAAAGTCAACCCATTTTTGAAGTTTTTCGCGGTCAAACACCGCACCTGTCGGGTTGTTAGGCGAGCATATATAGATTATGTCCGCTTGTGTGTTTTGGGGCGGCTCGGGTAAAAACCCGTTTTCAATTCCTGACGGCAGACGTATTATTTTTCTGCCTGCCATAATATTTGCGTCAACATAAGCGGGATACGCCGGCTCCATAATAAGCGCGGTATTGCGCTTATCAAACAAATCAAGAATATCGCCGAGCTCGTCGCTTGCTCCGCTTGATACAAATACTTCATTCTCTTCTATATGAATGCCGCGCTTATTGTAATGTGCGGCTATAGCTTTCCTTAAAAACGGTGCTCCGCACTCGGGCATATAGCCGTGAAAAGTTTGTTTTTCCGCCTGATCATCAACCGCCTCATGAAGTGCTTTTATTACGACTTCCGGCAGCGGCAACGATACGTCGCCGATCCCAAGACGGTAAAGGTGCTTATCCGGGTGTGCCGAATTATACGCGGCGACCTTTTTTGATATGTTATAAAAAAGGTATGAATCATTGAGCTTAGCATAGTTTTGGTTTGGCGCAGTCATATATTTGCTTCCCCTTCATAAACGGTTTGTGCCGGTCCGGTCATTTTTACGCTGAAATCCTCAAATACGGTGATTTCAAGTTTGCCGCCGTCAAGCGTTACGTAAACGGGGCTGTTTGCTTTAACAAGCCCCTGTTTTACAGCCGCCGCCACGGTAGCGCAAGCACCGGTGCCGCAAGCCATGGTTATACCGCTTCCGCGCTCGTAAACGCGCATACGGATACTGTTTTCGTCTGTAATTTGCGCAAATTCGACGTTCACACCGCCGGGAAAGTCTTTGTGGTTTTGAAACTTTTGACCTATTGTGTTTACAGACGCACTTTGGGTATCGTTTACAAATATTACCGCGTGCGGGTTGCCGACGTTTACGGGTGTATACGTTACACTTTCACCGTCTATAAGGACGGTTTTTTTGTTTTCCGCTTTCGCTTGTCCCATATCGACCGTGACGGTTTTAACCCTTCCGCCAAGTACGTTCAGTTTAAGGTTTCTTATACCCGAAAGGGTTTCTATTTTTAGCCGTGTTTTATCGGTATATCCTTTATCGTAGACATATTTCCCAACGCAACGAATACCGTTTCCGCACATTTGGGCCTCACTTCCGTCCGCGTTAAAAATACGCATGGAAAAATCAGCGACGGCAGACGGTGAAATAAATATCATACCGTCAGCTCCCGCGCCGAAGTGGCGGTCGGAAAGTGAAGTGCTTATATCCTTTATATTCTCCGGCACATTGCCGTAAACATAAAGATAATCGTTTCCGAGGCCTTGCATTTTCGTAAAAAGCATACGCTACACCCTTATCATTTATTATTTGAAAGCTCGAACGCCGCGCCGATAAAGCCCTTAAAGAGCGGGTGGGGTTTGTTGGGCCTCGACTTAAATTCGGGGTGGTACTGAACGCCGACGTAAAACGGTTTGCCGGTTAGTTCTACCGTTTCTACAAGCATACCGTCAGGCGACATACCGCCGATTTTAAGCCCGGCGTTTACAAGCTTATCTTTATAATCGTTATTAAACTCATAGCGGTGGCGGTGACGCTCGCTTATCTCACGCTTGCCATAGCACTTTTCCATAGTCGTACCCGGGGTTATGATACACGGATAAGCGCCGAGCCGCAAAGTGCCGCCCTTGTCGATATCGTCATTTTGTCCGGGCATAAAGTCTATGACCTTGTTTTTGCATTGCTCGTCAAATTCGCCGGAGTTGGCGTCTTTTATCCCTGCTACATTTCTTGCGTACTCGATAACCGCTATCTGCATACCAAGACAAATGCCAAAATAAGGTATATTGTTTTCGCGGGCATACTGAGCCGCTAAAATCATACCTTCTATGCCGCGCTGTCCGAAGCCGCCCGGAACTATAATACCCTGAAGTCCCGAAAGCGTTTCGGCTACATTATCGCGGGTTATTTCTTCGGAATCTATCCAGTGGATTTTAATATGGGTATTGTAATAATATCCGGCGTGGCGCATTGCTTCCGCCACCGAAAGGTAAGCGTCGTGAAGCCCTACGTATTTGCCTACAAGACCGATATGCACGGTATAAGGTCTGTTCTTTATTCGCTCAACAAGTTTAGTCCAGTTACTGAGGTCGGGCTCTTTGGTTTTAAGCCCCAACTCCCGGCATACGACCGCCGAAAAGTTTGATTTTTCAAGCATAAGCGGCGCTTCGTAGAGGTTAGGCAGAGTGATATTCTCTATAACGCAATCCGGTTTTACGTTACAGAAAAGCGATATTTTCTTAAAAATGCTTTCTTCAAGCGGTTCATCACAACGGAGAACTATAATGTTGGGGTTTACTCCCATACCCTGAAGCTCTTTGACCGAGTGCTGAGTCGGTTTGCTCTTATGCTCTTCAGAGCCGTGCAGGTAAGGAACGAGCGTTACGTGGATAAATAGACTGTTTTCACGCCCTACTTCAAGGGAAATCTGCCTTACCGCTTCAATAAACGGCTGCGATTCGATATCGCCTATCGTACCGCCGATCTCGGTTATTACCACATCAGCATCAGAGTGCTTGCCGACATTGTATACAAACTCTTTTATCTCGTTTGTAATATGAGGAATTACCTGAACGGTAGAGCCTAAATACTCGCCGCGGCG
>JAFZIW010000036.1 GCA_017554125.1 Clostridia bacterium
GTTTATAGAAAGGAAACAATAAAAAAGATCCCGACAATTCGGGATTTGGCGAAGCAAAATAATAAAAAAATATAACGGAGGTAACAAAAATGAACGAGAAAACAATCATCCTTGAGGCAATGAAAAAAGCCGGAGAACCACTGAATGCGGGGAAGGTTGCGGAGCTGACCGGGCTCGACCGCAAGGTCGTGGACAAAGCGTTTGCGGAAATGAAAAAGGACGGTTCCATCGTATCACCCATCAGATGCAAATGGGAACCTGCCGAAAAGTAATTTGAAACGAGAGGATAACGAGAATGATCATCAAAGCAGTAAAATTCAGAAAAGACGGGTTTTACACCCAGCCTTTTATCTTTGGCGGCGAAGAAGGCGTTGACAAGTTTGATAAGAATATACGCTATCGCGGCAGTTTGCAGAATTATCTGATCGACACTGGTAACGAGGTGATCCTCGTTGACACGGGACTTCCCGCAGGAACGCCTGAAGAAGCGCCTGACGAAAACAGCCCTATCTTTACAGGTAAAGACATCTGCAGTTATATGGAAGCGTTCGACGCGCTCGGTTACAAGCCGGAGCAGGTAACGAAGATACTTCTTACTCATAAGCACGCCGACCATTCCGGGGAACTCAAATCTTTTCCAAACGCAAAGATCTATGTCGGTGCGGA
Source organism: Clostridia bacterium (assembly GCA_017554125.1). Lineage (GTDB taxonomy): Bacteria > Bacillota > Clostridia > Oscillospirales > Acutalibacteraceae > UBA737. The sequence goes on from JAFZIW010000036.1 coordinate 667, forward strand.
GGAAATATCCGCTACGGAGCTTCAGGGACTCAATAATATCGTTCCCGTCGAATATACAGACGGCGCGTATTACAACTTCCCGGAAAGTCAAAAGATTGCGGACGGAGTTTATTTCATCAAAGCAAAAGGTCATACCAATGGAAATAGCATTGTGATCGTTGAAAACGACGGACTTTTCTATATGCTCCACGGAGATATCACTTACATGGATGAGGCGCTGTATGAGAACAAGCTTTCGGTAGTGTTTGAAGATCTTCCCGCCGCGCGGCAGACGCTTGACCGCGTTCGTGATTTCGTTCGCAATCACCCGACAGTTTACTGCGGAACGCACACACCGCAGGGATATGAAAATCTGGAAGCAAAACGGATAATGGATCTTGACAATCCGGTCCCGACAGTTCTTGCCGAGGTCGATTTCAGTGCCGTGGAGGCAAGCGGAAAATACGTCTGTTCGATCTGCGGCTACGTTTACGACCCCGCCGAGCATGACGGCGTCGCTTTCCACGACCTGCCCGACGACTGGAAGTGCCCTCGCTGCAAACAGCCGAAAGAAAAATTCAATAAGGCATGAACCTCTCTGAATGAGATCGATAAATTCCGGTTTGCAGAGGCAAACGGTAAAATCTTCCCGACAAATCGGGGTTTACGGAGGAAAACATGTCAAACGAAAATATCGAAATAATCAGCGCAAACAGAGAAAAAGCCATAGTTAAAACAAGCATTATAGGAATTATTACTAATGTGTTTCTTGCCACTTTCAAAGCGGCAGTGGGTATAATTGCCAACTCAATCGCGGTAACACTTGATGCAGTAAACAATCTTTCCGATGCGCTGTCGAGTGTGGTGACGATCATAGGTGCTAAACTCGGCGCAAAAATGCCTAACAAAAAGCATCCGCTCGGTTACGGAAGAATTGAATACTTAAGTTCTATGATTGTCGCGGCTATCGTGCTTTACGCCGGTATTACCTCGGCGGTAGAGTCGGTAAAAAAGATTATTTCGCCCGAAACCGCAGATTACGGCACGGTATCGCTTATAATTATCTCGGTTGCTATTGCGGTAAAACTCATCCTCGGTCAATATGTAAAACGGCAGGGTAAAAAGCATAATTCCGGCGCGCTTGTAGCATCCGGGTCGGACGCACTTTTTGACGCCGTTCTTTCCGCCTCGGTGCTTGCTTCGGCAATTATTTATCTTTTGTGGAATATTTCACTTGAAGCGTATGTCGGCGTTGTTATATCGGCGTTTATTATCAAAGCCGGTATCGAAATGATGATTGATACGGTAAATGATATACTCGGTAAGCGCAGCGATAAAGATGAGACCGACAAAATCAAAAATCTTATCTGCGAAGAACCAGAAGTTCGCGGTGCGTATGACCTGATTCTATTTAACTACGGTCCAAATAAGAATTACGGCAGCGTTCATATCGAACTGCCTGACACTATGTCGGTTGACAATATTGATAAACTGACGCGCCGAATCGAAACTAAGGTTTACAGAAAATCAGGCGTTATACTGACCGGTATCGGTGTTTATTCATATAACACCTCAAGTGACGAAGCCGCAAAAATGCGAAATACTGTTCAGGAAACCGTTTTGGCTCACGACTGGGCACTGCAACTGCACGGATTTTATGCCGATACAAAAAAAAAGACAATACGGTTTGATGTGGTAGTAAGTTTTGATATTGACAGAACTGAAGCTCTTGGCATTTTAGCGAAAGAGGTACAGACACTTTTCCCGGATTACACATTGCAAATCGTTCCCGATATTGATGCTTAAATTGACAAATCGCAATTTTGGGACAAAATTTAAGCAACCGTGCGTTGCTTGTGTAATTGCTACTTCAGGGGTAAAATGAACTTGTGGGGGGATCCAAATGAAAACCAATGAAATTATATATGAACTGAGAATGAAAAACGGTCTTTCGCAAGATGAATTAGCACAGAAGGTGTTTGTTACCCGTCAGGCGGTATCGCGTTGGGA